>JBBQPD010000097.1:0-11659 GCA_038331535.1 Gemmatales bacterium
CAGGCCGAGAACCATGCCGACGTGGTTCAGCGTCACCTCGGCGACGAGTTGTTGAAAGCCGTCCCGTCCCTCGGTCGTCCGTCCGCTCTTGCCGAGGTCTTCGTCGATCGTCAGCACGCGATCGCGCGGCCAGCCGAACGCCACGGCCTGCTCGGCAAAGCTGTATTGCCGATCCGTGGATTCGCGATTCTCCAGAACTTGCTTCGGCGACGATTGCCGCACGTACACGATGGCCAATCGGTCGAGATGCAGCGGCGTGATCTTCGACGATGGCGACAGTGCGAGCGGCACCACGTGCGGGCGTTGACACGAGTTCCGAGGCATCTCAGCGGTCTTCATCGTCCGCCTCCTTTTTTGCAGGAGGTGGGACGAGTTGCCGAGCGACGATCTGGCTCAGCGTCAGCAGACTCTTCTGCCGGGCTTCGTCGGGCAGCCGCTCCCACAGATTCTTCAGCAGGACACGCTGCTGCGGCAAAAGGGGGGCGCTTCGGATTCGTTCCGCATGCTTGACCTCCGTGTTCGGCGTGATGGCGCTGCAACCAAACAGCGAGTTGCAGCAAGGCGGCCACCGATACTACCGGATGCTCGGGATTAGGTCGATACCTTCCGGCATGACGGGTCTTGCGTTTGCTTCGTCTGGATTGCCCTTTATGTCGGCACCCGGTTGGATTTCAACGCGGACAGATCGGGACGCCTCCGCCTGGAGTACCCCTGGTGACGAGGTATGTGGACCAGGCAGCCACGTGGGCCGCATCTCAGGCTGTCTCGGCCGGAGGGACGCTGCAAGGGTACACGTCAACACCCGGAGCTGGAGTCCAATACGCAAGCTATTGGACTCCGCAAGAAATCCAGCAGGCAGATGGCGATGAACAAGCCAAACAACGGGGACCGTGAAATGAGACTACTAACGCAGGAAGAAAAAGCTTTCCTGGACGTGTTCCTTCACGAGGCGACCACTGCACCGTTCTCCGGACCGGCTACCGAGGCGCTCCACTCAATTGGTGTCGAGTACGGCGACCTCCTGTACCTTGCGGGAGCCTACGAGAAAGAGGTTCCCCGCACGAGCTTTACCTTGGGGCGTGCTGCGGATGAGGCGCCGCCGCTCCCCTGGCCGAGTCGAGAGTCGGCGCTGCGACGTAACCAAGAAATCCAACGAAGCTGGGAGGAAAACCGAAAACCAGCGGCTATGTCGAAGGTTTCATGATCGGCGCCGGATGACGGGGCGGTGAAGAAGCGGCCGCGCGGGGCGGTGGAGGAGATGTGCGAGTCGTTTCCGGCGCCGGCAAATGCTTGACGTGGAAGTGCGTGCGTGGTCTACTGAGTCGGATAGAGCCAGAGCCAGGTCGGAGGGAGCCAAAGCTAACCTGGCGCTGGTCAAACTCATTTCCAGTTCGGCTGTAGACTTGGGTCACCAATGGCAAACGAATTGACATGGCGCCTGGCAAATGATTCCTGCCTTGGAAGCTATACTCATCGAAGCTTTGGAACCACGGCAAAACAGAAAGCGAGGAGACGACCTATCTGCGGTTGAATACATACAGCGAGAAGATCCTGAGATTCAGAAGAAGAGAGTCAAGGAGTCGTTGGAGCTCGCACTTAACAAGCTGTGAGCGTCGCGGAAAGACGGGGACTCAGGTCAATTCGACATTTGAACTGCAGCCCATTTTTGCCTTGTTTATCTTCACCAAACAATTAGGAAGTTCCAGGCCCATGCCAATCATGCAAAGAAAGCTTCTGGGTCGCTTTATCGTCGCTGATCCAGAAATTTGTCACGGTAAGCCAACTTTCCTGGGTACACGGATCATGGTAGCCCAGGTGCTGAAACAGGTTGCTAGGGGCATGAATTGGAAGGCGATCACGGCCGAGTGGCAGGGAAGCGTCACCAAGGAAGCGATTGCCGAAGCAGTAGAGCTTGCCCAGCGGACGTTTGAGGATCATGCGGCCGAGTATGCGCGGGAGCCTTTGCCCGCATGAACATTCTGGATGAAAACATCCCGGAGAGTCAACGCACTCTGCTGAGGAGCAGTCGTGTCGCCCTGCGAAAGATCGGCCAGGAACTTGGGCGAAAGGGGATGAAGGACCGCGAAATCATTCCCCTGCTGCATCAATTGGACCGGCCAACATTCTTCACGCTCGACCGCGATTTTTACGATCAGCGCTTGTGTCATGATGGTTATTGTCTGGTCTTTCTTGATGTCGATGAAGATATGACAGCTGAATACGTCCGCAGTGTTTTGCGGCACCGAGTACTGAACACCAAAGCGAAGCGGATGGGCCACGTCATTCGTGTCTTTCCAACGGGTGCGGCTTTTTGGCACGTTCATGAGGAGCATGAAGGACATTTCTCTTGGTAGTGGCAGGGAAAGGATTTGAAGCGAGTCTCAGGGCAGACAGAGCATGGAGGACAACGTGAACATCCTCGGTTCTTTGCGCGCTGTCCTCTTCGATTTCGACGGCACACTCGCCGACAGTTACCCAGCCATCACGGCCAGCGTGAATCACGTCCGCTCGCTGCACAACCTGCCGCCGCTGCCGCTGGCCGAGGTCAAGCGCCACGTCGGCCGCGGCCCGCAGCACCTGCTCAGCCAAACCATTAACCTCGGCGACGTCGAGGTGAACGTGGCGGCGTACAAGGCGCATCATCCCTCGGTGTTGCGCTCCGGAACCCGGTTGCTACCCGGCGCCGCCGAAACGTTGCGGACACTTCACACCCGCGGACTGAAACTGGCGGTGTGCAGCAACAAACCGGTGGCGTTCACTTGCGAACTGGTGTCGATGTTGGAGGTGGCTTCTTATCTGGACGTGGTGCTCGGTCCGGAGGACGTGGCGCGGCCGAAGCCGGCTCCCGACATGCTGCTCGCCGCGCTGCCGCTTCTCGGAGTGTCGGCGGCCGAGGCGCTGTACGTCGGTGATATGGTGGTCGATATCGAGACGGCGCGGGCGGCAGGCGTCACGGTTTGGGTAGTGCCGACCGGCTCCGACGAGTTGGAGACGCTGCGGCGCGCGAAGCCGGATCGCCTATTGAAAGGTTTGAATCAGGTAATTGAACTGCTCGGCTAAAGCGGACGGTTCACCTTTTCCTTGACACATCCGCCCCTCCGCCGTTACGGTGGTGTTCGTAGATTTCGCCCTCCCCGCCCGCGCACTGGATACCGTCGTGCCGCGTCTGACCGTCATCAAAGGGGCCGACGAAGGCAAGCTCTTCGAGCTGACGGCCGAACTGGTCACGGTCGGCCGCGACGCCGCGAATAAGCTCCGCCTCCACGATACCGAAGTCTCGCGCCGCCATGCCGAGTTCGTCCGCACACCGGAAGGTTATCGCCTGCGCGACCTCGGCAGCGTCAACGGTTCCTTCGTCAACGAGCAGCCTGCGCGCGACGTTCTCCTGCGGCCGGGCGACCAGGTGCAGATCGGGCAGACTGTGCTCGTCTTCAACCTCACGCGCGACGAGATGCCGCCGGACGACCTCGCCGACCGCATCAACCTCATCGCCCGCCAGGATGTGGACCTCGCCTCGGCCATCGTGCGCACCGTCGGTGAGACGCAGGGCAGCCGCCTGCTCACGCATCCCGACAAGGCCGACGGCCCCTGGCTGCGGGCTAACCTCGGCGTTATTTACGAGGCCGTCCAGGCCGTAAGTCACATCCTCGACATCGATCAGCTCCTTGAACGCATCATGGATCTGATATTCCTCCACCTCGACGCGGACCGCGGCTGCATCATGCTGCGCCCGTCGTTTGCTGGCGACGAAGGAGAAAGCGGAGGGGAGGAGTTAGTCGTGGACGAGTTCGAGCCGAAGGCGCCGCGCTGGCGCGACTCGTCTCAGCAGCAGAAGAAGATCGACGTCAGCCGCACGGTGATGGAGTACGTCCTCAAAGAGAAACAGGGCGTCCTCGTGTCGGACACCGCCCGCGATCAGCGTTTTCAGGCGGTGCAGAGCATCGTGCGCCTCGGCGTCCGCGAGATCATCTGCGTCCCGATGAAGGGCCGACACGAAACGCTGGGCGTCCTCTACCTTGACTCGCGTACGGTCGCCCGCGACAAGGGTGCCGCCGTGCTGCTTGGGAAATTCAACGCCGATCACCTGAATCTGGCTATCGCGCTTGCCCACCAGGCGGCGCTGGCCGTCGAAGAGACGCGCTATCACCAGGCGATGGTGCAGGCGGAACGGCTGGCGGCTGTCGGCCAGACCATCGCCTCCCTGTCGCATCACATCAAAAACATCCTTCAAGGACTACGAAGCGGCGGCGAGATACTCAAGATGGGCTTGGTGGACATGGACGCCAAGCTCCTCAACCAGGGCTGGAAGAACATCGAGAAGAACCAGGGCAAGATTTACGACCTGGTCATGGACATGCTCAGCTACTCCAAGGAGCGCGAGCCGAACCTGGAGCGGATTGACCTCAACGTCGTGCTGCAAGACGTGGTCGAGCTAATGGCCGCGCGGGCGCGGGACCGGAACATTCTTCTTCTCGCTCTGCCGGACGAGACGCTGCCGCCCTGCTTCGCGGATAAGGAGGGCATTCACCGGGCGCTGCTCAATCTCGTGGGCAACGCTCTGGACGCGGTCGAGGAGAGTGAAGAGCCATCGGTCACGGTGTCGAGCGCACGAGCGCCGGACGGCAATTCGCTCCGACTCGAAGTCCAGGACAACGGCGGCGGCATTCCACCCGGAAAGCTGCGTGAGATCTTTCGGCCGTTCGTCAGTTCCAAGGGGGCGCGCGGCACCGGGCTGGGATTGGCAGTAAGCCGCAAGATTCTGCGCGAACACGGCGGCGACATCGAAGTGGTGAGCGAGGTAGGGAAGGGCAGTACCTTCATCATGCGGCTGCCGTTGCACGGTCCCGCGCACCTCAACTCTCGCGCAACGGAGACGTTGATCCCGATCCGCCCGCCTGAAGCGGATTAGGGGTTTCCCTATCGCCGCCGACCAGCAAGGCCGTCCCGAGCAGCGGAAGTGTTTCGGTTTCCGCTTACTGCGTGCGCGGCTCTTTCGGGCAAACCCTGCCATCACACGGTTCTGGTCGTGCGCTTCGTGCCGATCGGGCGGACTCGACCGGGTCTGAGCATCTCGGAAGAGCCAATCCTCCGCTTGTCCGGTGCCCGGACAGGTTCTTATCATAATAGACGGATGACCCACACGAGGGGTGACGCCAACCCCGCCTTTCGGGACCGCTCCGCCATGAACCACGGCACCGTCGCCACCCGCTGGAACCTGGACGCCATCGAAGCGATGTACCAGCGCTGGCGCCAGGATTCCGCTTCCGTCGATCAAAGCTGGCAGTGGTTCTTCGAGGGCTTTGAACTGGGTCTCGGCCGCCCCGCGCAAGCCGGCGCCGTGGACGCGCGCCTCCAAATCGGCATCGTCCAGCTGATCTACGCTTACCGGGATCTCGGCCACTTCCTCGCCCACCTCGACCCGCTCAGCGAGCCGCGTCAGAGTCATCCACTGCTCGACCTCGCCCAGTGGGGCTTCACCGACGCCGATCTGGATCGGACCTTCGACACCCACTTCCTCGGGCTACCCAAAGCCACGTTGCGCGAGCTGGTCACAGCCCTGCGCGAGACGTACTGCCGAACCATCGGCATCGAGTACATGCACATTCAGGACACCAATATTCGCCGTTGGCTCCAGGATCGTCTGGAACCGGGCCGCGCTCGGCCTGCGTTCGACCGCGATCAGAAACTGCGCATTCTCAAGCATCTGCACTACGCCGACCTGTTCGAGAAGTTCCTCGACACGCGCTACAAGAGTCAGAAACGCTTTTCGCTGGAAGGGGCCGAAACCCTCATCCCGCTCTTAGAGGCCGTCGTCGAGAAGGCACCGGAGCTGGGCGTCGAAGAGATCATCATGGGAATGGCCCACCGCGGCCGGCTCAACGTGTTGGCGAACACGCTGCGCAAGCCCTACGAGGACATTTTCGCCCAGTTCGAGGAGAACTACCTACCCGATTCGATGGACGGCGACGGCGACGTGAAGTATCACCTCGGCTTCTCCAGCGACCGCGTCACGAGACTCGGCGACAAAATCCACGTGTCCCTCACCCCAAATCCGAGCCACCTGGAAGCTGTCGATCCCGTCGTCGAAGGGCGCACGCGCGCCAAGCAGACGCGCTTCGCCGACACCGAGCGGACCCGCGGCTTCTCGCTGCTGATCCATGGCGATGCCGCCTTCTCGGGGCAGGGGTTGGTGGCCGAGACGCTCAACCTTTGCAACCTCACCGGTTACACGACCGGCGGCACGATCCACGTCATCGTCAACAACCAGATCGGCTTCACGACCGCCCCGAGCGACGCCCGGTCCACGACCTACTGCACCGACGTGGCGAAGATGATCCAGGTGCCGATCTTCCACGTCAACGGCGAAGACCCCGAGGCTACGGTCTTCGTGGCCGAGCTGGCGCTCGAGTTCCGCGAAAAGTTCCATCGCGACGTGGTGATCGACATGTTCTGCTATCGGCGTCTCGGGCACAACGAGGGCGACGACCCGTCGTTCACCCAACCGCTGACCTACGGCAAGATTCGCGGCCGGCCGACGGTCACCAAGATTTACAGCGACCGGTTGCTGGAAAGCGGCGAGCTGACCGAAAAGGAAACCGAAGCGCTGCGCACCAAGTTCGAGGGCAAGCTCCAGGAGGCGCAACAGGAGGCGAGGTCCGGGCCGGCCGAATATCCGATGATGCACGGCTACGACGGCGTCTGGAAGGGGCTTGGCAGGGATTATTCGCACGTGCCGACACCCACCGCCGTGGACGAGAAGACACTTCGGATGATCGCCGAGGGACTGGTGCGAGTTCCGGAGTCGTTTCACGTCCACCCGACCATCGGCCGCATCCTCAAGGGGCGGCAGCAAGCCATCGCCGAGCGTAAGCCGCTCGACTGGCCGCAGGCAGAATTGCTGGCTTTCGGCGCGCTGGTGGTCGAAGGCACTCCGGTGCGGCTGAGCGGCCAGGACAGCCGGCGCGGCACGTTCAGCCAGCGACACTCGGTGCTGTACGACGTTCAGACCGGCGAGCCGTTCGCCCCACTGAATCACCTCCGAGACGATCAGGCGAAATACTGCGTCTACGACAGTCTTTTGTCCGAGGCGGCGGTGCTCGGCTTCGAGTTCGGCTACTCGTTGGAGGCGCCGGCCACGCTGGTGATGTGGGAAGCCCAGTTCGGCGACTTCGCCAACGGCGCCCAGGTCATCATCGATCAGTTCCTGGCGTCGAGCGAGTCGAAATGGCGCCGCGACAGCGGACTGGTCCTATTGTTGCCGCACGGCTACGAAGGGCAGGGGCCCGAGCATTCGAGCGCCCGCCTTGAACGCTTCTTGCAGCTGTGCGCGGAAGACAATATTCAAGTCTGCTATCCTTCCACGCCGGCACAATACTTCCACTTGCTGCGGCGGCAAATGAAGCGTAACTTCCGCAAGCCGCTGGTCGTGATGACGCCGAAGAGTCTGCTGCGTTTGCCGGCTTGCGTCTCCCCTGTGGAAGAGTTCGTTTCCGGCCGATTTCGCGAGATTCTCGACGATGCCGGCGCCGAACCTGCCCGCGTTCGACGTGTTCTGCTCTGCAGCGGCAAGGTGTACTTCGACTTGATTGACTGCCGAAAGCGGGACAAGGCCACCGAAGTCGCCATCGTCCGAGTCGAACAGTTCTACCCACTGCACGAGGAGATGCTGAAGCAAGTCCTGGACCGCTACACGCGGGTGAAGCAGATCGCCTGGGTGCAGGAGGAATCGCAGAACATGGGCGGCTGGCCGTTCATGGAGCCGCGCCTGCGGGCACTGGGATATGCCGTCGAATACGTCGGCCGCGACGCCAGCGCCAGCCCAGCGACCGGCTCGCTGACCGTCCACAAGCAGGAGCAGAACGAACTCGTCGAGGCAGCGATCCACGGACCGTATCCGCACCTGGTTCGCGCGGGCGCCAAGTACGAGCCCGCTGCCGAGGTTCATGGCGACAACGGCTCCGCTCGCGAACACTCGGCCGTCGCTGTGGCGAAGTAAGAGTCAAATGTTGTTTCCTACGAGCAGCGACCGTCAGGGAGCGCGGGAACGCTCCTAACGGTCGCGGCTCGTAGAACCCACTCCCGTTTCGAAGGCGTTCAGGCCCATCACAATTTGCGTCGTCCATCCGTATCGACCAACACCCTCTGTTCCCCCTTCATCAGCATGGTTGACATCAAAGTCCCGTCTCCCGGCGAATCGATCACCGAAGGCACCCTCTCGCGCTGGCTCAAGCCGAGTGGTTCCTTCGTGAAAATGGACGAGCCTGTGTTTGAGCTGGAGTCGGACAAGGCCGCCGTCGAGGTCAATGCCCCGGCCTCCGGCGTTCTGACGGCCAACGTCGCCGAGGGCAGCACGGTCAGGGTCGGCGCCGTGGTCGGCCGCATCGACGAAAACGCCAAAGCGCCCGCCGAGGCGACAAAGAAAGCGAAATCTCCGGAAGTCTTATCTCGTCCCGAGGCAGCGCCCGCCGTCGCCGTGTCTCCGGCTGCGCGAAAACACGCCGCGGACAAGGGGCTGGACGTGGCGAAGATCGCCGGCAGCGGACGCGGCGGCACCGTGCTCAAAGAAGATGTTCTCGCGAAATCAATCCAAAAGCCGGAGCAGCAAGTACTCAGTACGGAGTCCTCCGTACCGAGTACTCCGCCAGCTCCTTCGGCCGCGCAGACGGACGGGCAGCGAGAAACGCGCCAGCGCATGAGTACGATCCGCCAGCGCATCGCCGAACGCCTGCTCTCCGCCCAGCAGAACGCCGCCATTTTGACGACGTTCAACGAGGCGGACATGAGCGCCGTCCTCGCCCTGCGCGCGAAGTACAAGGAGTCGTTTCAGAAGAAGCACGGCGTCGGCTTGGGCTTTATGGGTTTCTTCGTCCGGGCATGCTGCGAAGCCCTGCGGGCCTATCCCGCTGTCAACGCCTTTCTCGACGGCAGCGACATCGTGCATCACCACTACGTGGATGTCGGCGTCGCCGTCAGCACCGAAAAGGGTTTGATGGTGCCGGTCCTGCGCGGCGCCGACTGCCTTTCCTTCGCCCAGATCGAGAAGGGCATCGCCGAACTGGCCGCGAAGGCCCGCGACGGCAAGATCACCGTCACCGATTTGCAGGGCGGCACGTTCACGATCACCAACGGCGGCGTCTTCGGTTCGTTGCTCTCGACACCTATTCTGAACCCGCCGCAGAGCGGCATCCTCGGCATGCATGCCATTCAGAAGCGTGCGGTGGTAATCGACGATCAGATTGTCATCCGCCCAATGATGTACCTGGCGCTCTCCTACGATCATCGCCTCATCGATGGACGCGAGGCGGTCGGCTTCCTGGTGCGCGTCAAAGAGTGCGTCGAAAACCCCGAGCGACTGCTGCTCGATGTGTGAGAAACAATGGAACGTGGATGACGCGGATTGTGCGGATTAGCGCAGATCAATTCGGACAAAGAAGGAACGGAAGAACAATTTCTCTTTTCCACTTTAATCCGTATTGATCAGCGCTAATCCGCACAATCCGCGTCATCCGCGTTCTATTCCGGAGTGAAGCGATGGCCGAGAGTTTCGACGTGGTGGTGATCGGTGCCGGTCCAGGCGGTTATGTCGCCGCGATTCGCGCGGCGCAGCTCGGTATGAAAGTGGCCTGCGTCGAGAAGCGCGGCAGCCTCGGCGGCACCTGCCTCAACGTCGGTTGCATTCCCAGCAAGGCACTGCTCGATTCGAGTGAGCTTTACACCCAGGCGCGCACGCACTTCTCCCGCCACGGCGTCAAGGTCGGCGAAGTGACCCTCGATCTCGCCGCCATGCTGGGCCGCAAGGACAAGGTCGTAAAAGACCTCACCGAAGGCATCGCGTTCCTCTTCAAGAAGTACAAGATTACCAGCGTCGCCGGAGCCGGCCGTCTCGTCGGACCTGGAGTGGTCGCGGTCGGCGGGGCAGGGGGGAAGGAAGAGACTCGACTGGGGGCGAAAGTCATCCTGCTGGCCACGGGCAGCGAACCGACGCCGCTGCCGTCGCTGCCGTTCGATGGCCGGCACATCGTCACTTCGACCGAGGCGCTCGCGTTCGATAAGGTGCCGCAACATCTGATCGTCGTCGGCGCGGGATTCATCGGCCTGGAGCTTGGCTCGGTTTGGAACCGGCTCGGGGCTAAAGTCACGGTCGTCGAGTTCCTGTCGCGCATTGTGCCGTCGGTCGATGCGGAGATCGCCGAGCTGTTGCAGAAGTCGCTGACGAAGCAGGGGCTGACGTTTCAGCTGGATACCAAAGTAACGAGCGCCTCGACCCAGAGCGGCCAGGTCATCGTTAACGCGACCAGCAAGAATAACGACGAAGTCTTTCAGGGCGACCGCGTGCTCGTGGCCGTCGGCCGCAGACCTTACACTGCCGGGTTGGGGCTGAAGGAGGCCGGCGTCCAGTTCGACGAAAAGAGCGGCCGCGTCCCTGTCGATGCGAATTACCAGACGAACGTTCCAGGCGTCTACGCCATCGGCGACCTCATCGCCGGTCCGATGCTGGCCCACAAGGCGGAAGAGGAAGCGGTGGCCTTCGCCGAGCGGTTGGCGGGGCAGAAGACGCACGTCAACTACGACACGGTGCCGGGCGTCGTCTACACCTGGCCCGAAGCGGCGATGGTCGGGCAGACCGAGGAACAAGTTAAGCAGAGCGGCCGCGAGTACCGCGTCGGCAAGTTTCCGTTCAGCGCCAGCAGCCGGGCGCGCTGCATGGACGAGAGCGAGGGACTCGTCAAAATCCTCGCCGACAAGAACACCGACAAGCTCCTGGGAGTTCACATCCTTGGGCCGCGCGCGTCCGAGTTGATCGCCGAGGCCGTGACGGTGATGGAGTTTGGCGGTAGTGCCGAGGATATCGCGCGGACCTGTCACGCCCATCCGACATTGTCGGAATCCGTGCGCGAGGCCGCTCTTGCCGTCGATCGCCGCGCTCTCAATTTGCCGCCCGCTTAACCGGTTCACGCCGCGAGGTTTCGCGCGCCGGGCGCACGAATCACGCTTTTTGCTCAAGCGGCCATTCCTCAGCCGTCGCGATCTCGTCAAAATATAGGTGTCGGTCGATTGTGCTTGTCCCGCCGCGGCGTACTCCGCGGCCAGTCCCGGCAAGCGGCCGCTCGGTCCGAAAGTGGGTGTGCAATGCCTCATTCGGGTTGTAATCTCGGTGCGCCTCAGGTGCGCGTGTTGTCAGTGGTCCGCGCGTCGCTGGCGCTGGCGGCATTCGCCGTCGTCGCTGGCTCGGCCCCTGGTATGGAAGCATCGAAGGTTAGCGACACCTCCCCGGCCCGCAAGGAGTCGTTTAGGGACATTCAGCTGGCGAAGAAAGTTCGCGATGCCCTGAAAGAAGACAAACAGCTCGACCTCTCGAAGCTGTTCGTGCGCGTCACGAATCGAATCGCCATCCTGGAAGGGAAGGTCGCCAGCGAGGAGCAGTTGCGCCAGGCGGCGCAGCGCGTCGAAAAGATTTCCGGCATCGCCGAAGTTCACACGGGCCTCGTGACCGTGGCGGCGCCGAAAATTGAAGCGGAACTCACTATCCCCCTCGTGGTCGAACCGCCGAGCCGAACGGAAGCTCGCTTTCAGGATCGCACGAGCAACTCCGTCCCACGGCCGACGACCTTGCCGCTTGACGCCGAGCCGATCCCGGAGATCGTCGCCGTGCGCCTTG
>JBBQPD010000098.1:0-11588 GCA_038331535.1 Gemmatales bacterium
CGTGAAGGACACGAACGTCGTGTTGGCCGGCACCATCTCGTGCAAGGATACCGACTGGGCGTCGCTCGGGCCGGTGTTGGTGATCGTGGTCGTGTAGGTGAGCAACGCCCCCGCGTTGGCGGTGGACGGGCCGGTCTTGACCACGGACACGTCGGCCTGCGTGTTGACCGCAGTGGTGGCGCTGGAAGTATGGTCGGCGGTCGTCGGGTCGGTCGTCGTAGAGGTAATCGTGGCCGTGTTCACCAGCGATGAGCCGTTGGCCTGGCTGGCGCTCACCGTGGCGACGAAGGCGAAGGTGGCGGAGGCGCCGCTGGCCAGGGTGGCGATGCTATCGCTGATGGCGTTGCCGTTGTGCGATAGCGCAAAGTTCGCACCGGAAGGCTGGCTCTGGGTGACGAAGGTCTCGCCCGCCGGCAGTGTGTCGGACAGATTCACCGATTGAGCATCGCTGGGGCCGGTGTTGCTTACCGTTATCGTGTAGGTGAGGTTGGTGCCGGCGATGACGTTGGCCGGCCCGGTCTTGGTGACGGACAGGTTGGCCTGCGTGTTGACCGTGGTGGTGATGGTGGACGTATTATTGTTGTCGTTGGGCGTCGGATCGGTGGTGGCGGTGTTGGCAATTGCCGTGTTCACCAGCGTCGTGTTGTTGCCCTGGCTAGCACTCACGAAGGCTACGACGGCGACGGTGACCGAGCTATTGTTCGGCAAGGTTCCGAAGGTGTCGTTCACGGTATTGCCGTTGTTGCTCAATCCGGCGCCGCTCCCGCTCGTCTGGCTCTGCGTGACGAACGTCTCCCCCGCCGGCAGGGCGTCCGTCAGCGTGACGTTTTGCGCCGACTGGGGGCCGAGGTTCGTCACCGTAATCGTGTAAGTGATGTTGGTGCCGGCGGTGATGTTCGTCGGACCGGTCTTGGTGACCAACAGGTCGGCCTGGTTGTTCACCGTGGTGGTGATGCTGGAGGTGTTGTTGTTGTCGTTGGGCGTCGGATCGGTGGTCGTGGTCGTCGCCGTTGCCGTGTTCACCAGCTGACTGCCGCCAACGGCATTGGCGGGGATGGAGGCGATGATCGTGAAGGTGGTCGAGGCGTTGGCGGGCAGGGCGGCGATGGTGTCGCTGATGGCGTTGCCGTTGTTGCTCAGGGTGAAGGCGGTCCCAGTCTGGCTCTGCGTGAGGAACGTCTCGCCCGCCGGCAGCGTGTCAGAGAAGGTCACCGACTGGGCGTCGCTTGGCCCGGTGTTGCTCACCGTCACCGTGTAGGTGATGTTCGTGCCGGCGGTGACGGAGGCCGGGCCGGTCTTGACGACAACCACTTCGGCCTGGGCGTTGACCGTGGTGGTGATGCTGGAGGAGTGGTCGTTGGGCGTCGGGTCAGTGGTGGTCGACGTGATCGCGGCCGTGTTCGCCAGGGTTGTGTTGTTGCCCTTACTGGCACTGACAGTGGCGATGATCGTGAAGGTGGTCGAGGCGTTGGCGGGCAGGGTGGCGATGGTGTCGCTGATGGCGTTGCCGTTGTTGCTCAGGGTGAAGGCGGTCCCAGTCTGGCTCTGCGTGACGAACGTCTCGCCCGCCGGCAGTGTGTCGGTGAGCGCTACCGTCTGCGCGTCGCTCGGCCCGGTGTTGGTCACCGTGACCGTGTAGGTGATGTTCGTGCCGGCGGTGACGTTCGCCGGACCGCTTTTGACGACGGAAATATCAGCCTGGGTGTTGACCGTCGTCGTGATGCTGGAGGTATGGTCGGCGGTAGATGGGTCGGTGGTGGCCGAAGCGATCGTAGCCGTGTTGACCAGCGACGTGCCGTTGCCCTGGCTGGCGCTGACCGTGGCGACGAGGTTCACGATGATGCTGGCGCTGGGGGCCAGGGTGCCGATGTTGTCCGTGTAGTTGGTGCCCGCGCCGCTGCCGGCTGTCGCGGAAAAGAACGTCTCGCCCGTTGGCAGCGCGTCGCTGAGGACCACGCTTTGCGCATCGCTGGGGCCGGCGTTCGTCACCGAAATCGTGTAGGTGATCTTGTTGCCGGCCGTGATGACTCCTGGACCGGTCTTCGTCACGGCCAGGTTGGCCTGCGTGTTGACTGTCGTGGTCGCCGAGGAACTGTTGTTGCCGGACGTCGGATCGGTGGTCGCCGTCGTGGCCGTGGCCGTGTTGACCAGCGACGTGCCGTTGCCCTGACTGGCACTGACCGTGGCGATGATCGTGAAGGTGGTCGAGGCGTTGGCTGGCAGGGCGGTGATGGTGTCGCTGATGGCGTTGCCGTTGTTGCTCAGGGTGAAGACCGCTCCGCTCTGGCTCTGGGAGAAGAAGGTCTCGCCTGCCGGCAATGTATCGGTGAGCGCCACCGTCTGGGCGTCGCTCGGCCCGTTGTTCGTAACCGTCACGGTGTAAGTGATCTTGTTGCCGGCGAGGACGGTTGCCAGCGCGGTCTTGTTCACGGCCAGATCGGCCTGGGTGATGACGCCCGTCGTCGCCGACTGCGCGTTATTGCCTGGCGTCGAATCGATGGTGTTCGGGTCGGTGGTTCCGGCCGTCGCCGTGTCGATGATGTTCGTGCCGGCCGCGGTACTCGACGGAACCTTGACCACGATGGTGAAGGTAGCGGTCGCGCTGCTGGCTACCGAGTTATTGGAGAAGACCACATTGCCCGTACCCCCGACCGCCGGCATGATGGCGGTCCAGCCGGCCGGGACGGTCGCCGACACGAAGGTCGTGCCGGCCGGCACCGGGTCGGTAACCGTGATATTGTTGCCGAAATCTGGGCCGTTGTTGATGAAGCCGATGGTGTAAGTGATGTTGTTGCCGGCGATCACCGGGTCGGGCGCGTCGCTGTTGCTGGTGATGGCCAGGTCGGCGAAGGCTTGCACCGTGATCGAGGTCGTGGCGGCGGGCGGATTATCCACCTGGGCCGAGGCGGAGAAGACGCCCGTGGTGTTGCCGGCGTTGTAAGTCGCCGTCGCCTTGCCGTTGCTCTGGATCGTCACCTGGGCGCCGGAAATCGTGCCGCCTGTCGCGCCGAAAGTGACCGGCAGCCCGATCAGCGTTGCCAGGTTGGCGAGGCTGACCGGCTGGTTCGCCGAGTTCTTCGTGAAATCCGCGGTCAACGTGCTGGCGTGATTGACCTCGACCGGGTTGGGAACGGCCGTCAGCGCCAAATGCAACCGGGGACTGAAGTTGACCGACCCGCCCCCTATGCTGCTGACGGTGTCGGTGCCGCCGACTCCGGGGTTGGCCTCGGCGCCCCACCAGTTGTTGGTCGCATCGACGGTGCCGGACGTGTTGTTGCGAATGCCGGTCGTACCGGTGCCGCCGCCGCCGGTCGGCGAGGTGTTGCCCGTAATGCGGCTGAAATTGACGGTCAATGTGCCGAGAGCGAGGGCGTTGAAATCCACGAAAGCGGCGCCGCCGTCGCCTCCTCCGGCGTTGTCGCTGTTGGCCTGGTTGCCGGTGATCGTCACGATGCTCAGCGTCGCCGCGCCGCCGTTGGTGACATAGACGCCGCCGCCGTTATTCTTGGCGCTGTTGCCCGTGATCGAACCGCCGGTCATGTTCGCGGAGCCGTTGCCCGTGTTGCTGAGGACGGCCAAGCCGCCGCCGTTGCCGGCCGTGGTGTTGCCGCTGATCGTGGTATTGCCGTCGCTGTTGCCGTTCAATGTCACCGGCCCGGAGCCGATGCCCAGGCCGCCGCCCGCTGCCAGCTCACCCGCCGTGCCGGTGTCGTCCGCGTGGTTGCCGGAGATCGGGACGTTCGTCAACGTAGTCGTGTGCGCCGAGTCGTTTTCAAGGTAAATGCCGCCGCCGAAGCCTGGGAGGTTGCCGTTGTTGTGGACGGTGTTGTTGCGGATGACGGTGGAAGCAATGAGGACGTTTTCGACGCCGCCGCTGCCGATGGCGATGCCGCCGCCGAAGCCGAACGCGGTGTTGCCGGTGATGAAGGAAGGGCCGTTGCCGGTCGCGTTGATAATCAGGGACGCGCCGCCGCTGGTGTTGGTCATGCGGACATTGATGCCGCCGCCCTGGGCGCCCGCTCCACCTGCGTTTCCCGTCGTGTTGTTGGTGATGGAGACTGCAGACATGGTGACGCGCGGGGCATCGCCGAACAGGTTGATGCCGCCGCCGGTACCGGCCTGCGTGGCGTTGCTATCGAAGCTGGTATTGGTCATCGAGATCGTGCCGGTGTACGGGTTGTTCAAGGGAGCGCTGCCCGTGAGGCCTTCGGAGTCGATGTTGAGGCCGCCGCCGTAGCCGAAGACGTTGGTATTGTGAGAGAAGATGTCGTTGTTGAGCGATAACGAGGCATTGTCGACGCCGAAGAAGTCCATGCCGCCGCCGGTGTAGCTAAAGTCGGCGGCGCCAAACGGCTGCGTGTTGCGGCCGTTCTGGATTGTGACGCCGCCCATGGTGAAATCGACGCGGGTCGGCACCGTCGTCGTATTGAACGTCGGTCCATTGCCCGTCGGGTTGATGGCGAACACCTTGTCGATGCCGTTACTGGCGGTTGTGCCGGCCTGAATGATCGTGTTGTTCGCCCCGTTGCCGGTGATCGTCAGGCTGTCGTTGACGTCGAGGTCGCCGGTGAGACAGGCGTCCTCGTTGACGCCGCCCACGTTGGCCAGTGCCAGGGTGTAGGTGGTGCCCACCGCCTGATTGAACGTGATAATGTCCGCGCCGGCGTTGGCATTGGCGGCGATGATGGCGGAGCGCAACGTGATCTGGCCGTTGCCGGTGCCGCCGGTGATCACTCCCGTCGCGGTGTTCACACTGGTGAAGCTCAGGTCGGCGGCCGAGGTCGGTGTGTAGGTCGTCGGCGTCACGCGTTCTTCGAGACTCTCCAGGTACGGGAGGAAGCGCGGCTGGCGGCGCCGCACCTGGGAGCGTTTGCGGTTCTGACGGGATCCGAACGCATTTTTCAGCCACGAGAGCCAGGTATAGGAAGGCACGGTTATTTCCTCGAAGGTGCAGTTCAGGCAGGTGTGATTGTTACGAGCCGCGACCGTCAGGGAGCGGTTGTCGCTCCAGCGCTCCCTGACGGTCGCGGCTCGTAAAACCCACGTATGGGGTAGCCTCTTAGCGCACAGCTATAAACTTCTCCCTATTTTTCCCAGAGTGACAGAGTCTACAGGCAAGCCGGTTTTGGTGCAAGCACGATCCGGCGCAGTTGCCATGTCTGTACTCCTCAAACTCCGATACGCTGGAAGTGGCCGAATACGTCGGCGTCCGTCCGCGTCGAGGCCACGAGCAATGCGGCCGCAGTAGCCGGGGAATAGGTCTGCACCTCCCGGCCCTGATCCGTACCCAGCGCTGCCGTCCAGTAGTTGGTCTCGCTGGTGAGGGTGAGCTTGAGTTCCAGGTCGCCGCGCGCTTCCGCGAACGGGCGTATGCGGTAGGCCGTGACCGACCAGCTGGCCGTGTCGGTCGTCTTGAACTCGACGTTCTCCGTCAACGTCGCCTCGACCCAGACGGCGAAGCAATTGAGCCCCGAGGTCGCTTGTTGATCCCAGCGCGCCGTCAGACTGCCGACTTCGGGCGGGGAGGCGATCTTCGTCAGATCGACGCGGATCAAATCCGCCGGTGCGCAGATTATCTTCAGGCAGCGCTTGTTACCCGGTTGCACGGGGGAATGGAGCAGCAGCGACTCGAACAGGCCGAAATTGAGGGGAAGACCCGCGGGCAAGTGGTCGTGGCGATTCCGGAGGTGAGCGCCGGCGGCGCGCAGGCAGACGGAGGCGGGGATCAGGACGCCGCCCGCTTTGAGAAACCGTTCACGGGCGTCGATCATGATCGTGATAACGTCCTCGTCGAACACGAGGTGGCCGATCGTCTCCGAGATGATGACGTCAAAATCCTTGCCGAGCTGAACCGCGCGCGCGTCGCCGAGGACGACTTCGACCCGGTCCGCAACCTTGTTCTCCCGGGCGAGCGCTTTGATAAGTCCGGCGAGGAGCGGTTCGCGCTCGATCGCCACGACCCGTTTCGCCCCCATGCGTGCGGCGGCGATGGCCCATAAGCCCGTGCCCGAGCCGATATCGAGGACGCTGCAACCGCGCGTGACCGTCTTCTTCAGCGCGCGGTAAAAGGGGCGGTTGCGCTGCGCATCGCGGAGTAACGCCTCGTGGCTGGCGAGCAGACGGTTGGCATGATCGTACAGGTTCGCCAGGGAATCATTCGGAGCCATGAGGCACGTTTCTCGTGAGACCAACACTACTTGACAGGACCGTGCGCGCCGGGCGTGCGCTCCAGCGAGAAATAGACTCCGGTGTCGCCGATTTGGGTAAAGCCGAGCCGTTGGTAAAGCCGCAGGGCAGGGTTGAAGCGTTCGACGTGAAGGCGGACCGGCTTGTCCTCCCGGTCGGCCTCGGCCAGCAAATCGCGGAGGAGCGCGCCGCCAAAACCGGCGCCGCGGTGTTCCGGGAGCAGGGCGATGTCGAGGACGCGGATTTCATCGTCGCGGCGCAGGACGTAGAGCCGACCCGATGGTTCGCCGTCGCGCAAGATCAGCAGGTAGGAGGCATCGGGGAATTGGGCCTGGTAGCACCGCTGCTGAGCGGTGAACTGCATCCGCAGGAAGGCCGTTTGCTGCGCGGCGTCCCACCCCAGGGGCGCCAGTTCGTCCACACGAGTACTGGCGTAGACCTGGTAGAGAAAGGCCTCGTCCTCGGGTCCGATCGGGCGAAGCGAGATCGTGGGATTCATCGGCCTCCGGAGTGCGATCTGTGCTAACGGAAGCACATGGCGGACGGCTCCGGCCGCGCCGGTCGGAGCCGTCCTGGGAGAAGCACACCAATCAGGACCGTGGGGGAAATACCCCCTGCAAGGCGATAATGAAGGTAAGGCCGAGATAAGGCGGCATGTTGTTGTGCGGTAGTCCGCCGCCGGTGGTGCTCAGGGCCGATGGACTCATGAGCACATTGTTGGCGCCGCTCGCCGCGTAGAGCGGGGGCGGCGACCTTCCTGCCCCGCCAGCCCAGACGTTGTTGTTCGGCGAAGGGAGCGCGCCGGCGGCGGCCAGTCCGCGCGCCGTATGGACATGCGTCGGCAATTGTGTTGAATTGAGGGTCACCGCCTGTTCGCCTCCGACCTCGCCGAGATTCCGGTTGCTCAGCCCGGGGCCTGGGCCTTGCCCGAGCGGCACGTTGCCCTGGAGGTTGGGGAGCGCGAAGGTAGTTTGGCCATTACCGCCGTAAGTCGTGCCAAGAAGGGAGAAAAGAGCGGTGTTTTGGCTGATCGACATGATCTGGCCGTCACACAAGGCCCAGCCGACGGGGGCGAAGTTGCCGCCAAACATACGGATTTCACTGAGGAATGGGTCCACGACACTGCTCCTTCTCGTCAATTCCGGGAGGGGAAAATACCCTGGAGTGCAATGATGACGTTTAGAACGAGGTAGGGCGGCATGTTGTCGTGCTGCTGGCTGCCGCCCGTCGACGTGATGTCCTGCGGGTTCATGGAGGTATCGAGCGCAGTCCCGTACGGTTTGCTGCTCGGAAAGGTCGCCCAGAGGCTGTTTGTCGGGTTGCCCGCGGTCGGACCGCCCGTACTACCTGTCGCGGGATGCGTGTGCGCCGGCATTTCGGAAAGAATCAGCGTGTGCGCTGGCTCCCCGGCGGATTGGCCGAGGGTGATGCCGTTGCCGACGTGAACCGGTAGGCGGCCCTGCAAGTTGGGCAGCGCGAAGGTAGTTTGCCCGTTGCCGCCGTAGGTGGTCCCCAGGAGCGAGAACAGGGCCTGATTCTGGTTGATGGGCAACAGCTGGCCGTTGCACAACGCCCATCCCTTGGGGGCGAAATTGAACGAGACAATCTTTAGCTCGGCGAGAAACGGGGTCGACATTTTTTCTCTCCAGACGGTTCCTGTGGGCCGGCGGAAACGCGGTCAATTCTGCGAGGGAAAGACCCCAAAGAGGGAAATGATGAAATTGAGGCCGAGGAACGGCATCATGTTGTCGTGCGGCTGGCTGCCGCCAGCCGAGCCGACGGCCGCAGGGCTCATGTTGACGTTCGGCGGGCTGGTCGAATACAGATTCGTCCCGCCGGCATTCGCCCAGACGTTGCCGCCAGGGCCCGGCTGTGTTCCCGCCGCGGATTGAGCCATAGGAACGTGACTGTGCGAAGGAATCTGATTGACCGTCAGCGTGACCGTTTCCTCGCCGCCGGTCCCGCCCAGGGTGAAGGCGCCGCCCGGACCGGTTCCCATGTGAAGCGGAACCCGGCCGCGCAGGTCCGGTAAGGCGAACGTGGTCTGGCCGTCGCCGCCGTAGGTAGTGCCAATCAGCTGAAAGAGTGTTTCGTTTCCCGTGATGGGCTGCAGCGAGCCATCGCAGAACAGCCAGCCTTGCGGCGCGAAATTGCAGGGCCAGATACGGATCTCACCAACATAAGGGTTGGACATGAAGACCTCCTCTATTCTCGCGCTCTCGATTGGGTGCGGTTAGTTGAACACCGCCTCGTAACGCATGCCGGCCGGATCCTGCCCCACGGGCACGAGGAAGATCGACAGGGTGCCAAGGCCGTCGTGCTCCAGCGAATAGATTCTCTGGGGCATCACCAGGGAGCCTGGAGCACGAAAGAGCAGTGAAAACGGGCGACCATTGGGCGCAGCCGATACGCGCGGCGCCGACACTTCGATCAGTTCCAGGTCAGGAGGGTTGACTACGCCGTCACGTATCCGAAACGTATTCCGGAGGCACTTCTCGAACTCGTCCCGCGTGGGCAAATCCTGCATCGGCCCCTTCCTCCGCCTGCCGAATCTTATTAAAGTGAAGATTGTTGGCGGCTGCCGGCAACATGTCAAGAAAAATATCAAAGAATCCCAAATCGACAAATCTACTCTCGTCCGCGGTCCGGCACGGCGACGGTTTCCCCAAACGCAGCGCGGCGAAAAGCAACTATCACCCCCTCCATCTCGTCTGATAGAGTGATGCGATAATCGAATCCGCGCGCTAACCGGAGGTGTTTATGCAGCAGCGTAGTCGATGGCTGCCGACCTGGATTCCGCTCGGCCTCCTTGTGGCCGGCGGCGTTCTTACCGTCTTCCTCATCGGGCCGTCCACTCCGGAGGCCCAGGCCGATCCCCTCTCGCCGACGGGCACGGCCGCCTTTCAGACCACCGAAAAACTCGTCGTCTCCATCCCCCTGCCCGAACGCAAGCAGGACGGCACCCTGAGCGTCGAACTGCTCGGGCCGAAAGAAGAAGTCCTCGACACCCGCGAACAGAAGGTAACCCGCGGCGGGGCTGAAAACCTGCGCTTAGAATTCGCCGCTCTCAAGGTGCCGGCCGACAAGGTTTCCCTCCGCTGCCGGCTCGGCAAGCAGTCGTTCTCCGTCGCCCTCAAGGATGTGCTGATGGTCAAGGCTCACGAAACCAGCCTCAACGCTGGCACCTCGTTCCACGCCAATAGCGAAGCGTCGCTGCGGCTCGGCGTTCACGCGGTCAAGTCGCTCACGCAGACGCTGCCGATCGCCGACGCATCCGTCAACGTTCGCCTCATCGCCAAGGGCGGCGAGGGCGTGCCGCTCTTCAGTGGCAAGACCGGCGCCGACGGCCGCGCCGACGTTTCCTTCAAGCTGCCCGCCCTCGACCCCGGCGCCTACAAGCTCGAAGTCGTCACGAAATCGGCGCTCGGCGAAGAGAAGCTGGAGCGCGACGTAACCGTCAAGAGCGCCCCCAAGGTGCTGCTCGTCACCGACAAGCCGCTCTATCAGCCCGGTCAGATGATCCACATCCGCGCCCTGTCGCTCAACGGCTTCGACCTGACGCCGGCCGCCGGCCGCGACCTGCTGCTCGAAGTCTCCGACGGCAAGGGCAACAAGGTCTTCAAGAAGACGCTCAAGACCTCGGACTATGGCATCGCCTCGGCCGACTTCCAGCTGGCCGATGAAGTGAACCAGGGCGACTATCGCATCCAGGCGACCCTCGGCGATCAACAATCCGACAAGACCGTCACCGTCAAGCCCTACGTCCTGCCCAAGTTCAAGCTCGACGCGAAAGCCGACAAGAAGTTCTATCTGCCCAAGGAAACGCTCACCGTCGAGTTTCAGGGCGACTACCTCTTCGGCAAGCCGATCGCCAACGCCAAGATCAAGGCGACGGCCAGCACGTTTGACGTGGCGTTCAAGGACTTCCATAGCTTCGACACCAAGACCGACGCCAACGGCCACGTCAAGTTCGACGTGAAGCTGCCCGACTACTTCGTCGGCCAGCCGCTCGCCGGCGGCAACGGCCTCGTCAAGCTCGAAATCAAGATCACCGACAGCGCCGACCACACCGAGACAGTGACGAAGACCTATCCCGTCGTCGATCAGGCGGTGCGCGTCAACTTTGTGCCGGAAGGCGGTCGGGTGATTCCGGGCGTCGAGAACCGCGTCTTCGTGGCGGCGACCTATCCCGACGGCAGCCTGGCGGCGAAGTGCGACGTGAACATCTGGCTCGGTCAGAAGGCCGAGGGCAAGCCGTTCGCCACCGTCAAGACGGACGACACCGGCCTCGCCGAGTTCGCCGTCACGCCCGAGGCGAAGCAGTTCCGCCAGGGCGAGGGGGTCGAGACCCAGGTCGAGATGCTCGGCCAGTTGAAGACCGTGCCGGTGTGGCTGCCGAAGAATCTGTTCGACCTCTTCGCCGAGGCGAAGGACTCGAACGGCAACGCGGCCAAGACGACGGTCGCGCTGTCGAGCGAACCGCTCGGCGAGAACGTGCTGCTGCGGCTGGACAAGGCCGTGTACAAGGGCGGCGACACGATGACTCTGGACGTGCGCACATCCGGCGGCATGCCGACCGTCTACCTTGACGTGGTCCGCGCCGGCCAGACCTTGCTGACGAAGTGGGTGGACGTGAAAGACGGCAAGGCGACGTACAAGCTCGATCTGCCGTCGAGCGTCTTCGGTTCGCTGGAGATTCACGCCTACCAGGTGTTGACGAGCGGCGAGATTGTGCGCGACGGCCGGGTGGTTTACGTCCAGGCTGACGGCGACCTCAAGATCGAGGTGAAGGCCGACAAGGACGTCTATCAGCCGGGTAAGGAAGGCGTCCTCAAGTTCGAGGTGACGGACAAGAACGGCAAGCCGGCGCAAGCGGCGCTGGGCGTACTCATCGTCGATGAGGCGGTTTACGCTCTGCAAGACATGCAGCCCGGCCTGGAGAAGCTGTTCTTCACCTTGCAAGAAGAGTTGCTCAAGCCGCAGGTGCAGATACTGAAGACGGAGTCGGTCGAGAACCTGGTGCGCGAGCCGGTGCTGGCGAAGGATCGGCAGCGCATCGCCGAGGTGCTGCTCACCGCCGCCCGGCCTAAGGCGCCGGCGCGCTGGGACGTTGACCCCGCCGTCGAACGCCGCATCAAAGCCGAGATGCAGATTCAGCAGCTCGCCGCGGCCGTGTTCAATTACAGCCACGGCCAGAATAAGGCCGTCGTCGTCTTCGACGAGAAGACCGGCAAAGCCTCCTTCAAGGACGGCGTCCTCGCCGAGGTCGTCAAGCTGTACGGCTGGAACGACCAGATGCTGACCGACCCGGTCGGCGGCAAGTTGACGCTCGAAGGGCTGAGCAAGATGGAGCCGAACTTCACGGCCGAGCGCCTGGCGGCTGCGCTCACGCGCGAACGCAT
>JBBQPD010000099.1:0-11584 GCA_038331535.1 Gemmatales bacterium
TCCGCGTACTGCTTGATGTGCGCGACTCGCTCGTACGATCGCCAACCGAGATGCCGGCCCGTCTCCGGATCGCAGACCGAAACCGATCCTTCGATGTTCAGAGAGGTGTGGCGCTCCTCTCGCCAGGATTGATCGTCGTCGGTCTGATCGATCGCCTTTGCCACGGCGGGGGAGAAGTGGCCGCCCAGCAAGAGAGCGGCCGATCCGGTCAGCATGTTGCGACGCGTGGTCATGCCCAGTCCCGCCCCTTCACCGCGGCGGTCGGCACGAGGCCAGCGCCGGCGCATTCCGGACAACGCTGGGTTCGCGGCGGGGCCGAATAGGCGCCGATGCGCTTGCCCCGGCCATCGACCACGCCGAGCCCGTCGCAGCTCATGCACTTTTGCCGGGCGCCGAGCAGTTCGCGGCGCAGATGCTCAAATGCGGCGCCAGCCCGGATGCCTTCGAACCACGCTTCATCGACGATCGCGTAGACGGCTTCATCCATCTGCACAAAGGGATGATCGACGCCGGCGTTCGACAGTTCCGGCACTGCTCTCATCAAATTCAGGCGGGCGCGTTTGTAGTCGTTCATAGCGGCCGCGGCCTGGTGAATGTTGGCGTTGCAGAGTTGCTCGGTCACTTCCCCGCCCATCGTGGCCATCGCGAACGCGGTCGGGGAGTGCGGCGCGAACTTGTCATCCATCTCTTCCCGGAAATCACCCGGGACCGGCGCCATGCCGTCGTCTTTTGCGAGCGCTTCGAAGGCATCGACACGGGTCATGGTCGCCGCGAGGGCAGGAAGGCCAGCGGCCATCTTGAGCACGTCTCGTCTGGAAGGACTCACGACGCCACCGCCAGTTCCGGCTCGCAGACCGCTTCGGGAATCCACCCGTTCGTGACCTGAAGCAGGGCGAGGTGCTGGCACCCCGCCGAGCCGCTGCCGATGAACTGGCGACAGTCGCAGCTGAAGCCGGTGACGAAATGGCGGCGCCCGTCCTTCGGGTCGTGCACGAACGTCACGCCGCCCGGCGCGGTCTCGATCGTCATCTTGTGAAATCGCGCCCGTTTGGCGAGCCCGACCAGCTCGGCCGGATTCGGGTAGTCGAACGGTCCGCCGACTTTGAAACTTCCCATGGTGATGAGTGCTCCTTGAGGATCGCCCCTCTCCCAATTCTGGGAGAGGGGCAGGGGACGGTCAGAACGGCTCGACGTCGGCGCTGACGACGGTCTCGGCGTCGCGGGCCGCGATCCGGGCGCGCTCACGAGCCAGGTCCGCAACTTCGTCGGCGGCCGCCGCGTTCAGCGCCCCGTAGAACCGATCCATGTCGTCCAGCTGCGCATCGGTCGGCGCCTCGGCGTCGTCCAGTTCGGCGGCGCGGCGGGCCGCAAGCTCGGCCCGCGCCAGGTCGTTGCGAACCGCGATCCGTTCCCACCTCGCCTGTGGGGCATGGCGATCCAGTCGCATCGCGCGGTCGTCGGCCTCGATCAACTGAAGCTCGGCGACCAGTTCCCGCTGCGTCATCGCCCGGTAAAGACTGCCCAGCGCCGCGGTGCGCTGGGCTTCCGCGTCGCACTGCTTGCTGTACCAACTCTTCTTTCCCATTCCGGTTTCCTCTTTCCGCCTTGACCGGGTGCTTCGAGTCACCTGGCTGTTCAATGGTTCGAGGGTTTCCCACCCCCATGTGCACATAATCGCACATATCTGTACAGAAGTCAATAGGATAGCCTCAGGATGTGTTGCAACTAATGAGAGAAAGACGCAGAATGTGTGCAGTTATTGGCGCGATTGCTGGCCGGAATGGAGTGTCTGTGGAGAAGTTAGAACCGAAGTCGGAATATCTGACGGTCCAAGAGGCAGCGGAATACCTTGGCGCCAGTCGCTTCAAAGTGGCCCGGCTGATCGCCGATGGTCATTTGAATACGTTCACGACGCCACTCGATAAGCGTCGGCGTCTCGTGAGTCGCATCGATCTCGATCGATTGATGGTTTCGGTCATTCCCGAGGAGGAAGACCGCTACACACACGAAGCGGCCTGATTAGACCAGGCCGCTTCATGATCGGGAAACCCTCGAACCTGCTCGAACAGGTGGCGAGGAAGCTAAATCGTACTACCTGCCCGCGAAGGGGTCAGCATGACCGTCGAATCCTCGGCAAAGAAGAAGACCGTCGCGACGCAGGAGAAGCCATTGGCGACCGAAGGCGACAAAACGACGGATAGCATCAGGCCAATCCGCGCAACATGGCTTGACTGGCTTGGAGCTGTGAGCGCAGAAGAGGCGATCGCGCATGCGCAGCCGTTTCTGAGCAAGGACGAATTACTCTCCAAGCTCGCCAACAAGGGCGTCAAGGCCACGGGCAGCGACCTGGTCTACTGGCAGCAGCGCGGCGTTATTCCCTATCCCAACAAACGGCGTGCTGGCCGCTCATCCGTATCGACTTATCCGTCTTGGATGCCCGAAGTCATCAACCTTCTGCGCCATCATCAGCAATCCGGCCTCAGGCTGGACCAAATTCAAAATCGTCTCCAGGTGTTTGTCACGAACGCCTATGGACGCCCCTTGACCGCCGAGGGGAAAGTTGAAATCCGTCGCAACAGCGCTCGACGTGAGCTTTGGCGCCGGCTCGATCAGATTCGACTTTCCCTTGCTCAGGTGGCCGAAGATCTCGACACCACGACTGGACTCACCACCGGGAAAGTAGAGATCGTGTTCCATCCTCTTTCGGAAGAGCAAGTCGCCGAGAATTTACTCAATCACGCAATTCAAGTTGCAATCACGTTTCCGAAATTCAATTCCGCCGGCATAGAGGACGAACGCAAGCGAGACGCCAACTTTTCAAATCCCTTTGTTTCCGAGGAAGTCGGATTCGTCGAGCGGCGCATCAATAGCCAAGAAGAAGTCAAGTCCGGTGCCTCAAAATAGACCGACTAGTATTAGAAACTATGATGTGATACCGTTGCCCCCGTAGGCCACACGATCACGGCCAGAGGGCAGTCATGGCGGAACACACGGAGCAGCTTTTCGGAACCGGCGAGATCGCGGCCAGATTCGGTCTGTCCATCTCAACGGCGAAACGGTTCGATCGTCTCGGCGTGTTTCCAACCGCTCGGCGCGTCGCCGGGCGACGGGCATGGAGTGCTGATCAGCTCGACGTGATCGAAGAGCGCCTAAAGGCGCGGCGCGATGGGCGCCGACAAGTGGAGAGCGGCCAGGCCGCATAAGGAAACGACTCCGGGTGGTTTTGCACGCCACATGCCCGGAGCCGTTTGGAGGTTCTAGCTTGTGGGTACTTTACTGCACGATTCGCCCCAACACAACCAGCACATCCCCTCATCGGACCAAAGTCCCGGCATGACCAGGCGGGAACGTGATGACCTCGCGGCGCTCGTTCGCCGTCGAGAAAAGGTCGCGATCTCCGATGTGAAGGAACGCACCGCCGCGCTCAACGCCGAGATCGAAGCGCGGCTATCCGCCGAATTCAGCGCAGAAGATGAGCTATGGGCCGACGTCACCCGCGCCGCGCAGGTCGAGATCGCCAAAGCGGACGCTGAGATTGCGCGACGATGCGAAGCGATCGGCCTCCCAACGGCGTTCCGTCCCCAACTCCAATTGTCCTGGAGGGGTCGCGGCGTCAACGCCGATCCGAGTCGTCGCGCGGAGCTACGCCAACTTGCCCGAGCCCACAACGCGCACCAGGAAAAAGCCGGCATCGCGGCGATCGTGCGACAGTCGCTCACTATTCAAACGAATCTCTTGGCAAGCGGACTGACCACCGATGCGGCGAAAGCCTTTCTTGAGGGCATGGCATCCGCGGATGAACTGCTTCCGCCGCTTACGGTTGCGCAAGTCGAAGCGATGTTGCCGACCGGCGAACGAACGTCATCGAACGATCGCTTCGCGCACTTGACGTATGGGCACTGGGAGCCGCCTGCACTGCCGGAAGGGGGGATGCATTCATGAACGTCCCCGAAGGCGGCGCCGCCCGCGCGCAATACCTCCCCAGCGGTTATCTCAAAGTCACTTTCAAGTACCGCGCCGAGGTTGTCCAAGCGATCAAGGACTTTATTCCGGCGCCAGGCCGCGAGTACTTGCCGGGTGAAAAAGCATGGCTTATTTCACCCGGCTGGGTGCATTCCGCGCTCGACACCCTGCGGTGGTATTTCGATGAGGTTCAACTCATCGAGCATGACCAGCCATCAACACCGACGCCAATCCGGAAAACCGATCCGGATTACGCTGCATTGTGGCTATTGCCGGGAGCGCCGGCCGAGGTTGTTCGCGCCGCCTATCGGGCGCTCGCGCGGCTTCATCACCCTGACGTTGGCGGCGGCACGCCCGAGATGCAGACAATCAACGCCTCTTATAAGTCGTTGCAGAAGCGCGGTGCCGCATGACATACGGCGCCGCCCTCTTCGATGAAGTCGTGTCCTGGTTCCCCGATCCGAAGCCGAACGGCACGGGCACGATGTGCACCTGCCCGAACCACTCGGACGATAAACGCAGCCTGCACATTTCTCCCGGCAAAAACGGCGGAGCCGTCCTGAAGTGTCACGCTGGATGCGAAACCGTCGATGTGCTGGCGCGAGTCGGCAAGACGTTCAAAGACATCATGCCTCCCAGGGAAGAACCTTCTTCCAGCGGCAAGAAGATCATCGGAACCACCGCCTACAGTTATGAAGATCGAGATGGCGCGCTACGTTTTCAATCAGTGCGCAAGCAATTCGACGACGGCTCTAAAGAGTTTTATCTGCGCCAACCCAGGCCGGGGGGCGGATGGAACAACACCATCAAAGGCGTCGAACTCCTGCCGTTTCGTCTGCCGCAGCTCATCGCCGCCGTTGAGGCGGGGGAATACATCCTGCTGCTCGAAGGCGAAAAAGACGTCTTACGAGCCGAGAAAGAAGGATTCTGGGCGACGACGAACGCGACCGGCGCCGGAAAGTGGCAGGAGTCGTACACCGACCTTTTGGTTGAAATCGGCGTCGTCGACCTCGTCCTAATCCCTGACAACGACCTCCCTGGTTTTAAACACATGCTCCAGATCTATCGATCCTTCCAAGCAAAGGGCAAGGCCGACGGCATTCAGATCGTTCAGTTGAACGGCATTCCAGAAAAGGGCGATCTCTCTGATTGGCTCGACGCCGCCGGCGTGATGGACGACTTCGATCGATTGCTCGCTGGAAACAGGATGATCGGCGCCAGGGTCATTGACGTCGCCGAACTCGCCCGCCTCGCCGGTGAGGGCGACCAGCAAGAAGAGCCATCAACAAGCGACGAAACTGGCTCCGTGGATCTTTGGCCCGATCGGTTGGAGCTGCCCGGCGCCAGATCCGTCCCGACGATGACGCCAGAAATGATTCCCCCAGCGCTCGCCACATGGCTCACAGACATCGCGGAGACGGTGAAGATTCCGCTCGAAATGGTCACCGCTCCGGCGATCGTCGGCATTGGCTCGATCATCGGCCGCCACATTGGCATCAAGCCCTGGAAGTTCACCAACTTCGTGACCGTGCCAAACCCTTGGGGCCTCGTTGTCTCGCGACCAGGCTGGATGAAGTCGTTCGCGGTCGGCGAGGCGTTGAAGCCGATCGGCAGACTCGCAACAGCCGAACGGGAAAACTTCGAAGCGCGCAGGGACCAGGCTGAGGCCGATATCGCCGCGCTTCAGGCCCAGCTCAAAGACATCAAGCGGAGGATGGACGAGGCGGCTAAGGACGGTAAGACGCTCGACAAACTCAAGGAAGAGTTCGCGGCGAAAACAAAGGCAAGCCGAGATGCGAAGGTCGTCGAACGTCGATTCATGACCCACGACGCCACGGTCGAGAAACTCGCCGAGTTGCTGCGCGACAACCCAAGAGGGATGCTCGTCGTTCGCGACGAGGTTTATGGGTTGCTGCGGTCGTTCGAAAAGAGCGGCCGCGAAAATGATCGTCAGTTCTATCTTGAGGCGTGGTCCGGAACCGGCGCATTCACCCACGACCGGATTGCCCGCGGCACGATTCACGTTCCATCCCTGACGGTCTCCATCATCGGCGGCATTCAGCCGGGACGCGTTCGAACGCTGAGCGATGAAGCTGTTGGCGGCGGCGGCGGAGACGACGGTCTTTTGCAGCGATTCCAAATCATGGTCTACCCAGACAGGCTCGAGCCGTGGGAGAAGCCAACCAAATACCCCGACAAAGAAGCGCGCGATCGCGTGTTCGAGATCTTCGAATGGCTGAACAACTGCATTCCGAGCGACCTGCTCGCGACGTCCGACTTCGCCGGCGACATTCCCTATTTGGAGTTCACGCCCTTTGCCCAAAATGTGGCCGACGCATGGCATGAAGAGCTTGAACGCAGGCTTCGGTCTTCCGAGTTTGATAACTCGCCTGCGTTCGCCTCCCACCTCGCCAAGTACCGATCGTTGATGCCGGAACTGGCCCTGATTTTTCACCTCGTCAGCGTTGCCAGCAAAACGGCGCCGGCCGGGCCAGTCACTGAAGGTCCGACTAGGTTGGCGGCCGCATGGTGTGAATTCCTCGAACTGCACGCCCGCAAAATCTACGACATCGAACTTGACCGCGGCGCGGCCGCTGCCCGTGCGATTGCGAAGAAGATCAAAGAGGGCGCAATCATCGACGCTCAGACCGTTCGCGAGATTTACCGGAATCAATGGTCAGGTCTGAAATCGGACGAGGTTGTCATCGACGGCCTGGCCGTTCTTGCGGATCTCAATTGGGTTCGACTTGAGTCGATTTCGAACGGCGGCCGAGCCAGCCAAATTGTTCGGCTCCATCCCGATCTTCGGGCCGGAGGTGGACAATGACGGCGTTCACCTCCAAATGGCTTACGCCTTCTGTCAGTTCTGTCAGTGGCGTTTCTGCTCACACAGAAGAATCTACGGAGGCTTCTGTCAGCTTTGTCAGTGCCATCCCAACGCACAAAGTCACGAACGAAGCTGATTCGGCCTCGCGCGTGATGACGAGGGGCATGCCATTTGAATCAATAGTTTCTGTAGGTAACACAAAAACAGACAGCGAAAAGCCTTTTGCGCAAGAGAAAAGCACTGACAAAACCGACAAAAGCCAAACTCCCTCTGAGCGGCAAACAACCGAGCATGAAGTAAGAACTGCCAAAACTGACAGAAGTGACGACGCAGCGAAGAATCTTCTCATCCGCCTTCGCGGATGTGGGATATCGGTCACGATCGACGGCGGTGATCTTCGGTGTCGGGCCGCGAAGGGGTTGCTTACGCCGGCCCTGGCCGATGAACTCAAACGGCACAAACCAACGGTTTACGGCCTCGTCAAAGCCGAGGATGAAGAGATCTCGTGGCGAATCGAATCGATTGCGTCCGAGTTACTCGCTGAGCCGGCCGAGTTGCTGCCCGGGATTTGCTCTTATTGCGGTTCAAAGATGCCGAACGAGCAAACCGGGAAGTGCGTCCTTTGCTGCCTGGCGGCCGCCAATCTTGTCATCGCGCGGCTCGATGCAGCCGGTCCAACAGGTCACACGACATATCCACATCTTTCTGTTGCGGACAAGGGCGACCAGTCGGAAATTGACTTTTGCGATATGTCGTCAACGACGAAGGAGCGAGCATGAAGACCAGAGATCGAGCCAAGTCCAGCCGCCGCAATGACGGCGCCGGCATCCGGCTGCTGAGCGAAGACGAGGGGCGGGATCGTGTTCGCGACCTCATCGCGAGCGGCGACTGGTGGGTGTTCCCCGTGCTGAGCGAAACCGCGTTGCGCCTTTGCGCTCAGGTCGAGCGGCGGCATTATGCCGGCGGGGCGAACGCCGATTTCGTCGTCATGTTCGGACCTAGGCTCATGTCGGTCGCGTTCGCCCGTAAGCGGCGGATGAGCGCCGTGCAACTTGCGCGCGTAATTGAGATGCCGATCGAGGAGGCGCTCGTTGCCCAGGACATTCTTGTTGCGACGGACAGCCCCGACGATCTCATCACGCCCTACCGCGCGGAGGCGTTCCTCGAGTGGGTGATGGGAGACGACGGCTGGTCAGCGAAGGGAGCGGACGCAGCATGAGCAGGCAAAGTGGTCCCCGGAGGAAGCGCGGCATGGAGACGAACGAAGCGGAATCAGCCGTCCATGAACAGGAGAACGCACCGATGACCGTCGCCACTGAACCCGGCGCCATCGACCCGATTGCCCAGATGGATCGCGAGATCGAAGCGGCCGAGCAGGATGTCGCCGCGCTCACGGCCAAACACGCCGCGGCGGCGAAGATCGCCGCGGCCGAAGCGCACGTGCTTGATCTGCGCATTGCGCGCGAAGAACGCCAGGTCGTCGTGCTCGACGAGGCTGCGCTCGACCTGAGCGTCTTCGTGGGGCTCAACTATTTCCTGGACGGCGGTCCGTTGCACCGGAGGGACTCGTCCTTCGCTTTAGAAGTGGAACGCAAGTTCGAGCAGAAGCGCACGAGCGCTCAGGATCGCCTCGACCATCTGCGGCGGCAAAAAGTAAGCAAAGCAGCGGCCGCCTAGATGCCGCCGACCTGCTCGATCTGCCGACACGCGAAGCGCGCGGACATCGATCTCGCGATCGTTCGTGGAACATCGTTGCGCGACATCGCGGCACAGTTCGGCGTGTCTCATAACGCAGTAGGTAGACATAAAACGAAATGCGTCGCCGAGCAGATCGAACGGGCCGAAAAGATCGTGCGCGCGCGCCAACCGGCGCCGGTTTCGAAGGAGGCCGAGCGCGCCGCGGTCCGGATCGTGGAGGCGCGGGATGCGCAGGCCCTCGACGTGATGACCGAATTGCGGCGCATCTTCGACCGCATGAACAAGATGCTGGCCGCCTGCGACGCCTGGCTGACCGATGTCGATGATCCGGACCGCTACGACATCGGGCCGAGGGCGCACGAACTCAGCGTTACTTACGAAGACGTGATTGACGGCGACGACGGGCCGATCACGCTCCGGCGTAAAGCCAAGCTCAGCGACCTGCTCGCCGAGGTGAAGGGCGAGCGGCCGCGCACCTTCACGATGGTCGAGACGAAGTCAGCCGACCCGCGCGATCTGATCGTGAAGGTCTCGGCCCAACTCAAGGGGCAGATCGAACTCCTCGCGAAGCTGCTCGGCGAGTTGAGCGACGCCCCGACGATCAACATCGTGATGAGCCCGGAGTGGGTTGCGTTGCGCCGCTCGATTCAATCGGCGCTCATCCCCTACCCCGAGGCGCTCGCGGCGGTGGTGACGGCCGTCCGTCCAACGGGAGGCGCCCATGTCTAGCGCGACGCTCACTCGATCCACGCCGCCGCTCGAGGACGCCGACGACCTGATCGGGCGGCTGTACGACGACATGGCGACCGATCTGGCCGAGGCGCTCGATCCGGTCTCGCTGGCCGAACGCTCCGGCGTCGCGCCCGATCCGTGGCAGGCGGGCGTGCTCCGCTCCCATGCCCGGCAACAGATCCTGCTCTGCGCCCGCCAGGCGGGCAAGAGCACCGTCACCTCGATCCTGGCGGTCCACACCGCGCTCTATGAGCCGGGCAGCTTGATCCTGATGCTCTCGCCGGGGGAACGGCAATCGAAGGAGCTGCTGCGCAAAGCCGTCGACGCCTTCAAGGCGCTCGGGCGGCCGGTCGCGACCACGACGGAGAACACCGAGACGATCGAGCTCGCGAACGGCTCGCGGATCGTGGCGCTGCCGGGCAAGGAGGGCACGATCCGGGGCTATTCCGGCGTGCGGTTGCTGATCGTGGACGAAGCCAGCCGGGTCGACGACGCCTTGTACAAGAGTGTGCGCCCGATGCTCGCGGTCTCCGGCGGCGATCTGGTGCTCTTGAGCACGCCGTTCGGCAAACGCGGCTTCTTCCACCACGAATGGGAGAACGGCGGCGACCGCTGGCGCCGGACCAAGATCACGGCCTACGACGTTCCCCGGATCGAGCGCGCCTGGCTCGACGCGGAGCGCGCCGCGATCGGCGATTGGTGGTTCGAACAGGAATATCTCTGCGAGTTCGTCGACACGGACGATCAGTTCTTCGCGAGCGAGCTGATCACGGCCGCCATCAGCGCCGACGTCACGCCGCTCTTCGCGTTTTCGGAGGTCGCGTGATGACGAGTGTGCACGAGGGCGCCGGTTTCGATGTGGACCCCGTCTCCCCAACGCCCGCCGCCGCCGATTTCCTGCTCGGGCTCGATCTCGGCCAGGCGCGGGATTACACGGCGCTGGTGATCGCGCAGCGGCACGATCTCGATCCGGCGACCTACGACGTCGCCCACATCGAACGCTGGAAGGGCGAGCGCTATCCCCGCCTCGTGGAGATCGTGACGGCCCGGGTGCTGGCGTTGCGCGACGCGGCGGCGAATGGGCGGTCGGCGCCGCGGTGTCGCCTCGTGATCGACCACACCGGCGTCGGCCGCCCGGTGCTCGACATGTTTCTCGAGGCGGCGCTCGGGCTTCCGGTCACCGGCGTCACGATCACGAGCGGGCAGGCGATCAGCACGAACGACGATGGGTTCGGCGTGCCGAAACGCGTGCTCGCCTCGACCTTGCAGGTGCTTTTGCAATCGAACCGGCTGCGCTTCGCCCAACAGCTTCCGCTCACCCCGACGCTCGCGGCCGAGCTTGAGAACTTCCGCGTCAAGATCAACGCCGGTGGGCACGACAGCTACGGGGCGGGGGACGACTGGCGCGAGAACAATCACGACGACCTGGTTTTGGCGTGCGCGCTGGCCTGCTGGCTCGGGGAGCGGGTCGAGGACGACCACCAGTCGGTGCTCGCCTTCGGGGCCGCGTCCGGCTGGGGCTACCGATCGAGTTTTTCGCGGTATGGCCATCGCCCACGGCGCTGGGAGCCCGAAGCGGAGGAGGTTCAGCATGAAGCGTGAGGAGCAACGACCGGAGGAATGTCGAATCGATCGCGGAGCGATGGAACGATTGGACGACCTGGAACGACGGATCGAGACGATCGAGCGGGCGCTCGGCTCTCGGAAACCGCCGCGCGGGGGCGGAGCGGCCGCGCCGGCCGTCGTGATCGATGTCGTTGAGCCCGCCAGCCCCGCGCGGGTGGCGACGATCGTCGACCAGAGCTGGGCCAGCTTCGCGCATGAGATGAAACAGCGGTGAACGCGCGGCGAGGCCATCGAGCAGATGGAGAGAGGAACGTTATGGTAACCAAGGACCGGGCAATGCGGCGATCACGGGAACGCGAATTCCTCGATGCCGTCAAACGAGGAATTGAGGTGTCCGGCATCGCGAAAGACGGGGAGCGGTACGAGGTCGCGATCGTCGATGCGATGCCGGCGCAGGCCGTCAAGGCGATCGATCTCGCGTGGCGACAGTCGAGCGCCGGCAACGAAACGTTCGTCCTGATCTTCGAGCGGAAGTCCGGCGCCGGCAAGAACCGGGTCTATCTGATCAAAGACATCACCGACGAGGTCGTGCGCGGCATGAACGCGGCGCGGGTGAAGGAGGAAGCCGATGACGCCGCGGCTTAGCGAGCGACCGGACCCGAACCAGCGCACGGCGGGGCTGCCGGACGGCGCGTACATCGCCCATTGTCTGGCCCAGTCGGCGAAGCAGCTGATTGCGCTGCTGGGCAAGCGCTGGCCTGAAATCAAGTAGACTTCGCAGCGTACGAATACGGCAGC
>JBBQPD010000100.1:0-11437 GCA_038331535.1 Gemmatales bacterium
GGGCGGAGATCGTCCTGTTCGGCGAGGAGCCGGCGCTGCAACCGCCGTTCTCGTTCCAGGCGGCCGATTTCGTGGTGACCGCGGCGGCCGGCGACGAGTTCTGCACCGTCAGCCGTTACCCCGCTCACGCCCCCGCGTCCAAGCGCCAGTGCAAATCGCTGCGGCTCGCCGAGGTGCTGCGGACGATGGCCGACCTGGGCGGCACCTATCCCGAAGTCGTCGAGCTGCTCGACCAGGCGAACCGCTGCAAGTGCCTGAGCTGTCGCATGCGCTACGACGCCCTGCCGCAGAACACGTCGGTGTTCGACCTCGTCGAAGCCGGCAAGGGCAAGAGCGAGCTACTCAAATCCGACGTGAACTTCGACGCCCCGCCGACCCTCTTCGACACCGGCCGCCGCAAGCCTGCCGCGCTGTCCGTGTCAGAACCGGGAGCGGGGGAATAACATAAAAAAGGATGAAGGATGAAGGATGAAGGATGAATCAGCCGTCGGGCGATTCATCCTTCATCCTTCATCCTTCATCCTTTCGGAGTTTCCATGCTCAAGCGCCTCGAGCTTGTGGGCTTCAAGAGCTTCGCCGACAAGACGGAGTTCTCGTTCGCGCCCGGAGTCACGGGGATCATCGGGCCGAACGGCAGCGGTAAGAGCAATGTGGTTGATGCCGTCAAGTGGGTGCTCGGCGAGCAGAGCGCCAAGAGTTTGCGCGGCGGCGAAATGGCCGACGTCATCTTTAACGGCTCGGCGTCGCGGCGCAGCCTCGGTCTCGCCGAAGTGACGATGACCTTCGACAACCGACGGCGCGACCTCGCCACCGAGGCCGACGAAGTGCAGATTTCCCGCCGCGTCTACCGCAGCGGCGAGGGCGAATATCTCATCAACGGCCAAATTTGCCGTCTCAAGGATGTGAAAGACCTGTTCCTCGGCAGCGGCGCCGGCTCCGACGCCTACAGCATCATCGAGCAGGGCCGCGTCGATGTGCTGCTGCAAGCCTCCACCAAGGAACGCCGCACCATCTTCGAGGAAGCCGCCGGCATCAGCCGCTTCAAAGCGAAGAAGATCGAGACGCTGCGCAAACTGGAGCGCGTCGATCTCAATTTGCAACGACTGCGCGACATCCTCGATGAGGTCGAAAAACAGCTGCGGTCCGTCAAATTGCAGGCGGCGAAGGCGCAGCGCTACCAGGAATACACCACCCAGCTGCGCGAGCTGCGCGTCGGCCTCGGACTGCGCGAGTATCACACGCTCAACGAACAATTGCGCGAGCGCGGCTCGTCGCTGGAAGCGCTGAAAACGACCCTGCAAGACCACCTCGCCGCCGCGGACGCGCGCGAGCGCGAGCTGCGCGGCGTGGAGGAAGCGCTGGCCAAACTCGACGCCGACGTGCGCGAACAGGAAGCCGAGCTGGCCGCCGCTCGGCAGCAGATTGCCGCTGGCGACACGACGCTGGGCCACGAATGGTCGCTGGCCGGCGATCTCGACCACGACGTGGCCGAGAAGCGTCGTCAGCTGGCTTCGCTGAGTCGCCATGTCAAGACGCTGGCCGCCAGTGCGGAACAGGCGGCGGGCGAGTTGCGCGCCGTCGAGGGCCAGGACGAATCGGTCCGCCGTGAAGTCGAGGAGCGCGAGGGCAACTTGAGCCGGGCCGAGGCACGGCTGACGGCATTGCACGAGCAGATTCGGCTCGAAAAGACCGAGCACCAGGATCGGATGCGCCAGTCGGCACGGCTCCAGAACGACGTGGTCAGCTACAAGGCTCAGGTAGACAACCTGACGCGCGAACGCCGCCGGCTGTTGCAGCGCAGCGAGCAGGCGGCCGAGCATCTCGCTTCCGTCGATCTGGAACTACAGGACTTGACCCACGCCGACGAGGTGTTGCAGGAACGGCTCGCGACGGCCCGGCAGTCGCTGACCGATACGCGCGCCGAGCGCGAGCGCCTGCGCCAGATCCGCGAAGAAACTGCCCGGCGCGCGGCGGAGGTGCGCGAGCGCCGCAGCGGCGTTGCCAGCCGTATTGAAGTGCTGGAAGGGCTGGAGCGCAGCCACGAGGGATTGGGCACCGGCGCCCGCGAAGTGTTCGCCCTGCTGGAAAAGCCCACGGAAACAGCGTGGCGCGACAATGTGCTGGGTCTCGTCGCCGACTTCCTCACCGTCCGCCGCGAATACGCCCCGCTCATCGACCTGGCCCTCGGCGAACGCTCGCAGCGCTTCGTCGTCCGCGATCTGGAAGCGGTGGCCGAGGCGCTGCGGCGGCGCGGGCAGCCGTTCTCCGGGCGCGTCAGCTTCTTTCCCATCCCGATCGCGCCGGGCCGGCCGCGACCTGCTGGAGGAGACGCCGAACTCGTCGCCACCAACTTGACGCCATCGGCGATCAGCGCCGCGCTGCCGGGCGTCGTCGCGCCGGCCGAGCGCGTGGTGCGCTGCGACGACCCGCGCCTCGCCGACCTGCCCGCCCGCCTGTTGGGCCGTACTCTCATCGTCCGCGACCTGACCGCCGCGCGGGCACTGGCCGGACCGGCGAGCGGGTTCCGGTGCGTCACCCTGCTGGGCGAACTCGTCGAGGCCGACGGCACGGTCACGCTCGGCACGCATCACGCCGAGACCGGCATCCTGTCGCGCAAGAGCGAGCTGCGCGACTTGCGCGAGGAAGTCGAGGACATCGACCAGCGTCTCGTGGAACTGGAGCGCGACCTCGGCGACCTGCGCAGCCGCCTGTCCGTGCTGGACTCGGAGGCGGCGTCAAAGCAGGTCGAGATCGACGTGCTGACGGAGCAGGCGGCCGACCTGCGCTCGCGCGTCGGCCAGCACAAGCAGCGCCGCGCCGGGCTGCACGAGGAGGTCGAAGTCAATCGCTCCGAGATTACCGGACTGGAGAAGGAAATCGCCGACCTCGAAAAGTCGCTGGCGGAGGCACGGGCACAGGCCGCCGAGGCCGAGGAGCGCGTGCAGGAGCTACAGGAACGGCTGGCCGACGCCGACCGCGAGACGCGCGGCCTGGAGGGCGAACGGCAGCAGCGGCAAGAGGAGGCGCTGGCGGCCAAGGTGGCGCTGGCCCACATCGAAGAGAAGCTGTCGGGGCTGCGTTCCCGCCACCGGCAGAGCGAGGCCGATCTCCGCCGCCGCGTGGAGGAGCGCTCCCAGGAAGAGCGCGCCCTGGCCGCCGCCCGCGCCCGCCTGGCCGAGAGCGAGGCCGCCCTGCTGCACGCCTACGCTCTGTTGTCCGCCTGGTATCCGCGCAAGGAACAGGCCGAGCGTCACCTCGCCGAGTGGACCGCCGAGCGCGACCGGCTCAAGCTGGAACGGCAGCGCCTCGCCAGCGAGGCGCACGCCAACCGCGCGACCTGGCGGACGGAGCAGGAACAGGCGCACGCGCGCGAGCTGGAGGTGAACGATCTACGGCACCGCCGCGACGTTCTCTGCGTGCGCTTGCGTGAGGATTACCAGATCGACCTGACCGCCCTGTACGATCAAGCCGCGGCCGACGGCTCCCTGGCGGCGCAGCTCGCCGCCCCGTCGTCCGGCCAGGAGTCCGCGGAAGGAGAGCAAGGCGAAGCCGCGCCCGCGTCGGCGGAGGAAGAGATCGCGGAACTGAAGAAGAAGCTGAGCCGGCTCGGCAACGTCAACCTGGAAGCGCTGCAAGAGCTGAACGAGCTGGAGGTGCGGGCCAGCACGTTGCAGATCCAGTTCGACGACCTCAATTCGGCGCAGAAGTCGTTGCAGGAGATCATCGCCAAGATCAACAACGACAGCCGACGGCTATTCACCGAGACCTTCGCCACCATTCGCACGCACTTCCAGGAATTGTTCCGCAAGCTGTTCGGCGGCGGCATGGCCGACGTGTTGCTCGAAGACGAGACCGACGTCTTGGAGAGCGGCATCGAGATCATCGCCCGCCCGCCCGGCAAGGAGCTGCGCAACATCAGCCTGATGAGCGGCGGCGAGAAGACTATGACGGCGGTGGCGCTGCTGATGGCGATTTTCCGCAGCAAACCCAGCCCGTTCTGCATCCTCGACGAAGTGGACGCTGCCCTCGACGAGGCGAACATCGGCCGCTTCACCGCGGTATTGCGCGAGTTCCTGGACCGCTCGCAGTTCATCCTCATCACGCACTCAAAGCGGACGATGGCGTGCGCCGATGTGCTGTACGGAGTGACGATGCAGGAGTCGGGGATTTCAAAGCGGTACGCGGTGCGCTTCGAGGATTGGCCGGATGAGGAGCGGCCGCCGGCGGAGATGAGGGCGTGATGAGGGGCGAGCAGGAAGCGAGAGCTATGATCTTCGACCGGCCGCGTTGACCAGTGGTCGTCGATGTGCTACGGTGAACCTCTGTCCTCCCTGCGAGATCCTTAGAGGGTAGGGAGAAGAAGCATGAAAGAATATCGCATTGACGTTCCCAAGACGGTTCAGAGCATCTGCCTACTCTTGAAGGCGATAAGTAAGGATAGGCTGGAGTACATCTCCATCCTGAAACTTCTCTACATCGCCGATCGCGAGAGTTTGGCCGAGAGGGGTGCGCCCATCACGGGGGACGTTCCGGTTGCCATGAGGAACGGTCCCGTTCTCAGTGCCGTCTACAGCCTCATCAACATGGAGAGGGAAAGGGATCTTCCGCACTGGCTGGAATTTCTTCACCGCGAGGACTACGACTTGCAGATGAAGAAAGATCCTGGTTCCGGTCTCCTCTCTCGGTACGAAGAAAAGAAACTGACCGACGTTGCCCAACGGTACTCCACCTTCAGCTGGAGGGACTTGGTTCGCCATACACACGAATTCGAGGAGTGGCAGATCAACAACCCGGAGGAAGACGGGGTGAATGTCCGCTCGATCTCGATCGACGACATCCTCCGTGCTGTTGGACGGGCAGACCAAGCCAAGTCCATCAAGGAAGACATGGCAGCGAGTGCCTCCATGAGCGGAGTGCTTCAACCGAGGTGATCGGAGCATGGCACTCCGTAGGTACAGTACTTTTTCCCCTGGAACGGTTTACCTCCGTTCCGGGGACGATAATCACTTCTGGGTTGTCCTTTCTGACCCGTCCAAAGATGATGGCCGGGTTCTGGTGGTCAACTGGACGACCCACGAGGCTTACAAGGAACAGACGTGCATCCTTGAGGCTGGTGAGCACGCCTGTATTACTCGGCGATCCTGTGTGTACTATATCGGTGCGAAAATCGAAAGACTCGCCAGCCTTCAACTCGCGGAAGCCGCCAACAACATCGAAGTCAAAGGAACTCTTGACCCCGTTGTTCTCCAAAAGATCAGGGAAGGGGCGGGGAAGTCGGACAACATCCTGAAGGACGGGCCACTACTCCTGAAATCGCTGGGGTTTCTCGCCTGATTGCGGTCGGCCGAGTTGTGGGAGGATTCAAGAATCCTCAACTTGGAGAGCGGCATCGAGATCATCGCCCGCCCGCCCGGCAAGGAGCTGCGCAACATCAGCCTGATGAGCGGCGGCGAGAAGACGATGACGGCGGTGGCGCTGCTAATGGCGATTTTCCGCAGCAAACCCAGCCCATTCTGCATCCTCGACGAAGTGGACGCGGCCCTCGACGAGGCGAACATCGGCCGCTTCACCGCCGTGTTGCGCGAATTCCTGGACCGCTCGCAGTTCATCCTCATCACGCATTCGAAGCGGACGATGGCGTGCGCCGATGTGCTGTACGGGGTGACGATGCAGGAGTCGGGGATTTCAAAGCGGTACGCGGTGCGCTTCGAGGATTGGCCGGATGAAGAGCGGCCGCCGGCGGAGATGAGGGCGTGAGAGGGGTGGAGTCAGCAAGAATTCGCATGGAATCAAGGCAGATCCTTGAGTTCCACGATGAACGGGAATGTGGGCCGCAGGGTGCGGACGAGTTTGCCGTCAGCGGTAACGAGTTCGCAGCTCTCAGCCTCAGCCAGGGCGAGGTAGACGCAGTCGTAGACCGCATGTTTTGTACCGACCGAGATCTCTATCGCTCTGAGGAGTAGAATGGAAGAGGGATACAGGGCGGGGGCAGCGCTGAGTACGTCGTTGAGGAAGACAGCTGCCTCTCCACTCCTGATTCGCTTTTGACGTTCCGCCGTCGCGAGGCTGTTGGCGACTTCCGGAGGGAAGATGTCAGGGGCGAGAAGATCGTGAACGCCGTTAACGTACTCGTCGCGCAGGCGCAAGGCGCGCCCCGATTCGGCTTCGGCGATCACCCACTTCACCGCCACGCTTGAGTCGAGAACGTATCTCACTGCTGATCGCGGGTTCGGCGGATCAACTCAACGGCGATGTTCTGCTCGCCGAACAGCTTGCGGTTTTCCTCACGCATACGATCCATCCGTTCGCATGCGGCTTTCATCTTTTCGGGACGGCGGATGCCCTTGGCGAGGTCGTCGAGAGTCTGCCGCAGTTCGGCTTTCACGTCTTCGGGGATTCCGGTAATGGTCTCGGTCACGTTCATAGGAAGGCTCCTCTCATCTCAATGTAGAGAGGCGTCATGCTTCGTCGCGTGTTTCACGAATGAGGTCAACGGCGATGTTCATTTCGCCACATTGCTGACGCAGTTCTTCGGTGATCCGGCTGGCACGGGCACGGACACGCTCGGCAATGGCGGGATCGAGCGGCTGGCCAGTCAGGAAGTGAGCCAGAACAGCGGCGTGATCGGTTTGGACGTCGGTAGTGATTTTGGTGTTGGTCTCAGTCGTGTTCATTGGAAGACTCCTCCTTCCTTAGTGTACCGAGACGGTGGATGCGGAAGAAGTTCAAGGCCATACTCGAAGCAAGTTGACTCCTTCCCTACGCCTCAGGCTTACTCGTCGCACACCTTCAGACTGCATTTTCAACACGCGAAAGCGGGCTGAGAAGTGGTGTGTTACCGAAAAATTGCGTTCGGGCAATAGCCATTTAGGCACAACCGGACTTCCTCTCTTCAGCTTGAAAGGCTGTTTCAGCCCTGGGGCAACGCTTCCAGGTCCGTCACCCACGACAGCACCAGTTTTCGCTCCCCGGACGCCAGCATCACTACCATCTCTTCCCGCGTCGGGTCTTCCTGCGCGCGGCGCTGGACGAAGTCGGGCACCGCGCGCAGACAGCTTTCCATCAGTTCCAGTTCCCAGGCCAACGGCGGCCGGATCGATAGCCCGCGTTCCTTGCGGAAGACCGACGGGTACGCGTCGTCACGGGCGACCTTCCAGCCGTGCCTCCGCGCCGCCTCCAGGTCGGCCACCGGAATCTCCGTCTCCTCCCCAAACATGACGCTCGTACCCACGGAGCGCCGGGCGTTCTCCTCGTCGCCCGAATCGCCCTCCCAGAGCCGCTTCAACATGTTCAGGTCTTCGTAAACGGCCAGGCCCGACGACAGGCCGGATTGCCCCATGAGGACACCGTAGTACGGACCACTCTTGAACTGGTCGCTTTCGATCTTGATCGCCGACTCGTAGCCCACTTTCTTCCAGGGTGCCTGGAGGAAGAACGCCGCTGCTGCCTCGAAGAAACTGGCGACCTGCCTGGGTGTGACGCCGGGCATGTCCAGCAGGCCCGGCCGCGGTTTGCCGCACACGTGCTCGGCCATCTGCGTGAACGCTTCCTGAAACAGGTCGAGTTCGTCCTTCACGACGAGGCGGACACCGATCTCCTCCAGGTGCGGCCGCAGCGCTTGCCAACGCTCGTCCGCGCGCACCTGAATTTCGCCCGGCCGATGCGGTTTCCCTGCCGACGGGTGCTGCATCGCCTGCACCAGCCCGTCCCAGAGCAGGTCGGACGACGGCGCCTCCCCGAACAGCTCACTGGCCAGGATCAAGTCGTCGCTGCAGCTCAGGACGAGCGCCGCCCACGGGCGCACCGTCTCGTCGGCGATCCGCATCCACTCCGGCATGGGCCGGCAGTCGGCCTGCCACACGTCTTCCTGGAGCGTCAGCTTCTCCTTCAACCAGCGCTTGACCAGCGCCAGCGGACCGCGGCCGTGGGGCAGTTCCTTCTTGCGCTTGCGCGTCGTCTCGTCGTTGGCCCGCAGCCAGGCGACAGCCCCCGGTGTGGACTTCCAACCGGCCATGAAGCCGCTGACATAGTTTAACGCGTCGCTTTCGTCGCCGGGACGATAGTAGCCGGTCGGTTCGTTCGGTGGAAACTTACGGCCGAGCAAATAGTCCGGGACGTACTTGTTGGCCTTCTTCGCCTGCTTGAGCAAGCGCCGAGCCGCGAGCGTATCGCCCTCGTGCCGGAAGGCGAGTAGCGCCTCGGTGTAAGCCCAGGCCGTCGATGCTTCCTCGGGATATTGCCGAAGTAGTTTGGTTAGCTCGGCGTCGCGGTCGAGGAACAACAGGAAGCCGGCTAGCGTGTAGCGGACGCCCTGGTTGTCGCCGGGATTGAGCCGCAACATATCCTGCAAATGCTCGATGACCTCGTCGCGCCGGCCCATAGTCCAGAGGATGTGGGCCAGACCGAGGCGGGCGCGCATGTACGGCCTGGTTTCGAGGAGGCTCCAGAAGTGGCCGGCGTCGCGCTGAAAGACTTCCGGCCCCAGCGACCGTTCGCCGGCGGCGACTCCCTGCCGATAGAGAGGGAGAGCTTGCCGGCGCGAAGGGGCATGCTCGGCTAACAGGACGTAGGCATCGGCGCAGTCGGGACAGAGGGCGAGGGCTTCCTTCGCCAGCGCGACGCGGCGTTTTTCATCCCGCTCCTGGAACGCGCGGGACATGATCTCCTGCGCCTGGGCCGACGGCGTGGCCGAGTCGGCTTTTCCAGCTTGAGAATGTATGAGCTGGCGCATCGACTGTTCGAACGTCCGAGGGTCGGGCAGGTGGGAGAGGTCCGCAGGTCGTCGTCGCTTTGGGCTGTCGCCGCCCGGTTTGGGTTTCTTCTTGGCCATTGGCACGCTCCGTGAAGCGGGACGGGGGATGATGATTTCATTTTAGAACTGCTGAGACGGATTGGTCCGGTCGATTGCCGCTTGCGGCTTGGCGGTCGTGCGCCGCTAAGCTGCAAGCGGCGATCCGCCTCTTCTGTAACGAAAGGGTTGACAGCGACAAACCAACAGAGAGAATAGCGTGACCGGTCACCCCGACTCGCAATCTTTTCCTCATTCTTCGGGGCCGGCCCGACACCCGGAGGTGCAGCCATCATGTCGATCCGCGTCAACTGTCCGCAGTGTACGGCGGTCTACAATCTCGTCGGCGACCTGGCCGATAAACTGGCGGGCACGAGCGTTCGCTGCAAGAAATGCACCAACTACTTCATCGTCCCCGACGCGCCGGCCAACCCCGGCGTGGCCATCGCGGTCGAGAGAGAGAAAGCGCCGCGGACGCCGCCGCCGATTCCGCGCCGTGCTCCGGACACGCGCGCGCGCCCGCCGCTGCGCCACGACGAGGACGAGGACGACCGCGGCCCGACGAAGGGCGGCGTGCCGGTTAACTGGATCGTCGTCGGCGTCGTCGGCTTCCTGATCCTGGTCGCCGCGGGCGTGACGGCCGCGTTGCTGCTGCGCGACCAGCCGGCCGATCCGGTCAACCAGGCGGCGGCAAAACCTCGCGACGGCAATGTGAAAGACGAGCCAAAACCCGCGGCCGTACGTCCTCGGCCGATCGAGAACATTCAACCACAGCCTCAGCCCCAACCGCAGCCGCAACCACAACCCCAACCCCAACCTCAGCCTCAGCCTCAGCCTCAGCCGCAACCACAACCCCAACCACAACCCCAACCGCAGCCGCAACCCCAACCGCAGCCTCAGCCTCAGCCGCCGATCGAGGACAAGATTCCAGCCGTTTTCCCGCCGCCCGTACAACTCGCGCCGCCTCCGCCGCTCGCCGTGGACCCGCCGCCGGTTGCGTCGATACCGTGGAAGGCGATGGCCGATCCGCTGCCGAAAGCGGTGACGCTGCCCGAAGACGCCAAAGGCGCGATCCCCATTGCAGGCTTCGCTCACGTCGCACTCTTCCCGTCGGCGCCCAGTCCGTTCGCGCTGGTGTCGCAGCAGCAAGGCGCGACCAGCGTCTACGAGGTCTGGGATCTGCGCACCATGAAGAAGGCCGCCACGCTGGCGACAGGCAACCTCCTGTCGGAGCCTTACGCCTTTAGCTCCGATGGGGCTTTTGTCGCCGCCAAGGCGCACGCCGAGTTCAAGCCGGTCGTGGACGTGTGGTCGACCGTCAACAGCCAGCGCGTGGCTCACATCACGACCGATGACGGACCGCCCGGATCGTCGAACTTGCAGATGGTCGAATTCGTCGGCGAGGGCCAGTTGCTGACGACGCGGACGAGCAAACAGGATCTGGTGATTCAAGTCTGGAACATCAAGACGGGGGCCGAGGCTCGCAAGATCACGGCGTCTGCCAGCACCGACCGCAAACAGCTGGCGCTCAGCGCCGGCGGCAAGTACCTCGCGGTTGCCAACAAGACCAGCGACCGCATCCTCGTCTACGATCTGGCCACGGGGCAACAAGTAGGCGAGGCGCCGGTCCAGAAAACCGACTTCTTCGCCCCCCAGTGCCAGGGGCTAGCCTTCTCTGCGGACGGGAAGTCGCTGGCCGGTCTGTTCAGTTTCCACGTCAGTAGCCGCATCATCGTCTGGGACGCGACGACCGGCCAGGTCAAGGGCGACCACACGTTCAAACAGTCGCTGCAACAACTGGCCGGCAGCAACTTCGGCTACAAGGGTCCGACCATCGAATGGCTCGCCGACGGCCTGGGCTGGCTGGCCTACGGCGCCGTCATGATCGATGCCGAGAAGGGCGTCGTATTCTGGAAGATTCCGCCGGGCGACGCCTTCGACACCCTGCCGCGGCGCGTGCTCGGCCTGACCAAGCTGGCGCGCGTCAAGGGCGACTTCCGCACCAAGAATCTGATCCTGGACACGCTGCCCGCCGACGAGATCGCCGCCGCCCAGCAGGCCGCCCGCGCCGGCGAAGACCCGACCGCGACCAAGCTGCCGCCCGCGAAGGCCGCCGATTGGACGACCGTGCGCAACCTGCCCGCGCCCGGCGCGGCCGCCGACTGGAAGGGCGCGAGCGACCCCGCCCCAGCGCACAAGGCGCTGGTCAAGAGCATCTCCATCCAGGGCAAGGGCGCCGACCTCGCGCGCATCGCCTTCGCCGCTCCCGACGTGGCCCAGGTCGCCGTCTTCATCGCGTCCGCCCCCAGCAACGTCAACGCCCAGCGACAGGTCCATGTGGATCGCTACGATCTGGCCGGCGGCAAAAACCTCGGCGGACTTGACCTGTTTAGTGCCGAGCCGCCGCAGGGCCAGCAACTTCAGATCGACGCCGACGTCAGCCCCGACGGCGCCCTCATCGCCACCAGGGAGCCGAAAGACGGCAAGCGCGTGGACGTCTGGTCGCTGGCCGACAAAAAGCACCTCGCCGGTTGGCTGCCCTTTGAGAAGGAGGGCGACGGCCTCATCCGCTGGATCGGCTTCCTCGATTCCAAACGCCTGCTGACCCTCAACGGCGCCGGCAAGCTGGTCCTCTGGAGTGTGCCGGAG
>JBBQPD010000101.1:0-11390 GCA_038331535.1 Gemmatales bacterium
CAAGATGTCCAAATTCAAGAAGAAACGCCCCGAGCATCGCCCCGTACCGCCCTTGAAGAAAACCTTTGCAGAGTCAGTCGTTATGCTTTGTTAAACGGTATTGCTGCTAATCCTGCTCGTCTTCAACCTGGACCTCGTCCCCGCCAAGGCGAACGGTGAGGGCGACGTTTTCGTCGCGCCTCTCCTCGACGACGAGAAGCCGGACGAGCAAACGCCGAAGCGCGATTTCTCCGACTTCATTGACCTCTCGCAACCCGAAATCGGCAGCGATTCCTGGAATGACCCGGCGTCTATCCTGCCGGAAGTCTCTGTTCCGATGCCGCCGAACGCCATTACTAACCCCGATGATCCGAAGGCGCCGCGGACCACACCACTGATTCCCGCACCTCCCGGCGGCGACGGTTCCGACGGCCTGCCGAGGACTGAGACGGGAACAGCGCCGCCGCTCGGACCGCTGGGGCCGCTCGGTCCCGGCGCCGGCACCTTCGCCAGTCGCAGCGGGCAGAACAAGGAAGACAATCTCCGGAGGGATGGCGGCAACAAGGAGTCCGAGGCGATGGTCGCCCGCGGCCTCCAGTTCCTGGTGAATCATCAGGCGCCGGACGGCCACTGGTCGATGCACGAGTTCGACCGCCACGCGCGCAAGCTGGTGAAGAAGGGAAATGTCGAAGGGTACGAATACGCCCGCGACAAGTCGGACCCGCAGACTCAGCGGAACAACGACACGGCGGGCACGGCGTTCGGTCTGCTGCCGTTCCTCGCCGCCGGCCACACGCAGAACCCGGTCAAGGACTCGAAGTTCGATTACAGCAAGAGCGTCAAACTCGGCCTCAACTACCTGATGAAGAAGCAGGACCGCGAGGGCTACTTCGGCGGCGACATGTACGCCCACCCCCTCGCCACCATAGCGATGTGCGAGGCCTACGGCCTGACCGCCGACAACGCGCTGAAGGCGTCCGCCCAGCGCGCCATCCAGTACATCGAGAATGCGCAGGATCCCATCGGCGGCGGCTGGCGCTACGGCCCGAAACAGCCCGGCGACACGTCCGTCACCGGCTGGATGCTGATGGCTCTCAAGAGCGGCCAGATGTCCGGCCTGACGGTCAAGGCGGAGACGCTCAAGAAGGTCGAGAAGTACCTCGACTCCTGCGAAAGTGCGAACAAGGGCGGTTACGGCTACACGCCCGCCGGCGGCGAGACGATCAGCATGACGGCCGTCGGCTTGCTCTGCCGGCAATACCTCGGCGTGACGCCGCGCAACCCCGCTCTGCTCGCCGGTGTGCAACGCCTGGAGAAGAACCTGCCGTCGACCAACGGCAACATTTACTATCTGTATTACGCCACGCAGGTGATGCACCACATGGGCGGCGACAACTGGGACCAGTGGAACAAGGGTCCGGGCGGCGACGGCAAGGGCGGCATGCGCGACACGCTCATCGCCGCCATGGACAAGGGCACTACCAACCCCGACACCGAAGGCAGCTGGCTCTTGACCGGGGCCGACGGCCGGCTGATGTCCACGTCGCTGGCGCTGCTGACGCTGGAGGTTTACTATCGACACCTGCCGCTGTACCGCCGCGACGTGGGGGCGGTGAAGGGCGCGCAGTAACACGAATACGAGCCGCGACCGTCAGGGAGCGCTAGCCCCAACGCACCCAGACGGTCGCGGCGCGTGAGGATTCCCCCCCACAAGGAGCATCGTTTCATGCCGCGTTCAAGTCTCGTCTGCCTGGCCTTCTTCGCCCTCGCGCTGCCGGCGCGGGCCGGATCGATCGCCGCCGACGCTGTCCCCATTCCCAACCGCGTGGCGGTCGCCGACATGATTGTCGTCGGCAAGGTGACGGCCTTCGAGGAGAAGATGGTGACGGCCGCCTCCTATCCCGGCGCCAAGAACAAGGTCGAGTTCAAGATCGCGGTGATAACGCTCACCGACCCGCTGACAGCTCCCAAGGATACGAAGACGGTGCGCCTGGGTTTCGTGCCGACGCCGCCCATGGTGGCGATTTCGCCCGCTCCCTTCGAGCCGGTCGTCGGCAGCGAGGGCTGCTTCTTCCTGACGAAGCACGGCGACAACGACTTCTATCTCGCGCCGGGTTTTCTGCAATTCCTCGACAAGAAGAATCCCAACTTCGAGAAGGACGTCGCCTTGGTCAAGCGCTGCGTCAAGCTCCTGGAAGACCCCGACGCCGCCCTGAAGGGCAAGAACGCGGAGGATCAATTCCTGGCCGCCGCCATGTTGATGGCTCGCTATTCCTCGCGCAAGACGCAAGACGCCAGGCGGGAACCGATCGAAGCCGAGCAGAGCAAGTTGATTCTGCAAGCGCTCGCCACGGCCGACTGGACGCCGCGCACCGACATCACGCAGCTATCGCCGCTCATGGTGCTGCACCGCCTGCCGCTGACCGACAGGGACGGCTGGACGCCGCCGGGGAATGATCCCAAAGCCTACGCGGCTTACGCTCAACAGTGGGTCAAGGACCATGCGGGGAGCTACCGCATCCAGAAGTACGTGACGGCGAATAAATAGAAGATGGCGAGCCAGATGCGGGGTGAGGCGTTAAGAGCTTGGCAGCGGTCGTTTGAGTACCTGAACCACGCTGCCCTACCACGAGCCGGTCAGGCCGTTGAGGAGATGTTCGACGTCTTCGAGTTCCCCGAGTTTGCTGGTCCAACGCCCATTCGGCAGTTGACGGGCCGCGTGTTTGGGCGCTCCCGCGAGCGCGTACAGAGCGACCTTCTCGAACCCCGGCTCCAAACTATCGTCGGCGCTCGGGACATAGCCGAGGGATTGAAACGCCTCGCGGAAAGCGGCGATCGTCTCTTCTCGGCGAACGCTGGCTGGCCAGAAACTCACTCCCATCGGATCGGGCCACCACCAGTCGTTTGAGACGCCGGCCGCCCAGGCGATACAGTTGTAAATGGTGTCGGCTGGGCTGGTAAGGACGTACCCTGTCCCCGCCAGATTGGGGAAGAACCGTTCCAGTGTTGTGGTCACCACTGATACCCTTGTGCCCGACCCCAGACGATCCAGTCCTGCGCCATCTCGCGCACTTTTCCTCGATGAGCCGGCGGCACCGGATCCGCTCCGGTGATGGCCTTCAAGGCCCAGAACCAATGATCCGGCGTGCGCTCCAGCTCGCGTAACAAGAGAGGGACGACAGCAGGCCCGATCCCGATGATCCGTTGATAGGACGGACACATCGCCAGGTCGGTCGTGGACGACGACGGGCCACGTTCTTCCTTCCAGCGGCGGGCCAGATCGTCGAAGAGCGTTTCCATTTGAGCGCTCGGGACATTCGAGATCGGTTGTGCGACGGTCGCCATGAACGATCCCCCAAAACCATTGGCAAGAAGCCGGGCGCAGTCACTGTATCCGCGCAACGGAAGAAGATTCAAGCCCCATGCCTTATCGCCCGTCCAGGCCGTGCCCCGGTGTGTTTGCCGCGATCGAGAACCACCTTGCCGTTGACGATCACGTACTCGATGCCGTCGTTGTACTGGAACGGCTGCGTGTACGTGGAACGGTCGATCACCTTCTCGGCGTCGAACAGGGTCACATCCGCGAAGTTCCCCGGCCGTAGCAGGCCGCGGTCCACGATTCCCAACTTGGCCGCGTTCAGCGACGTCATCTTGCGCACCGCGTCTTCCAGGCGCAGTACCTTCAACTCACGCACGTAAACGCCGAGGACGCGCGGAAAGGTGCCGAAGTTGCGCGGGTGCGGATTGCCGCGGCGCAGCGGGCCGTCGATTGCCATGGCCGAGCCGTCGGAGCCGATCGAACACCATGGCTGTGCCAGCGCCAGCTGCATGTCCTTGTCCGTGTGATGGGCGTAGACCGTGGGGATCGATCCGCCGGCTTCGACCAGCACGTCGAAGAGCACGTCGAGGTCGTCGGCAGGTCGGTCCTTGCGCGTGGCCAGCACGCGGTCCATCGTCAGCCCCTCGAAGGCGCCCTTGCCGCTGATGAGCATTCGGCTCCAGTCGCCGCCGACGGCCGTGAAGTGGTTGTACCAGCCGGGAATGCCTGCGCGGATGTCCTTCTTCATGCGCTCGCGCTGCGTGGGGTCTTTGAGCCGTTCCAGCAGTTTGGCGGCGCCGCCCTCGTGCGCCCACGGCGGGATGATGCTCGACAGGTTGTTGTTGCCGCGCGTGTACGGATAGACGTTGGCCTGCACGTTGACGCCGCGCTGGCGGGCGTCCTCAATCAGGGCCACGACCTCGTTCATGCGGCCCCACAGCTTCTGATCGGCGATCTTGAGATGGATCACGTCCACTGGGATACCGGCTCGTTCGCCGACGGCAATCGCCTCCTTGATTGCCGCGAACACCTCCGTCCCCTCGTGGCGGTTGTGCGTCGAATAGAGGCCGCCATGCTTGGCGACGGGCTTGCACAGCTCGACCAGGTCGTCGATGGTGGCCAGCGATCCCGGTGGCTGGGCGAGCAGCGTGGACAGGCCGAAGGCGCCATCCGTCATCGCCTCCTCGACGAGTGCTTTCATCTGGTCGAACTGTTCGGCCGAGGGCCGCGCGAAGGAGGTGCCCATGACCCCTTCCCAGACGTTGTCGATGCCGACGTAAGAGGCGACGTTGACGGCGACGCCTGCCTTGTCCAGCGTGTCGAAGTAGCCGCCGAGCGTCGTCCAGCTCACCTCCTTGCCGCCGATCTTGGCGCGATGCGGCGCGAGCTTGCCCTTGTACGGCCCGGCCGACCGTCCCTCGCCAAGCACTTCGGTCGTCACGCCTTGACGGATTTTGCTCTGGGCGTCGCCGTCCTCCAGCAGCAGATAATCCGAATGCGAGTGCATGTCGATGAAGCCGGGCGCGACGACCAGCCCCGTGGCGTCGATCTCGCGCTTGGCAGTCCCCGCTGGCACCCGGCCGACGGCAACGATGCGGTCGCCGCGCACGGCGACGTCGCCGTAATACCACGGATTGCCGCTGCCATCGACGATGCGACCGTTGCGGATGAGGAGATCGTAAGCCGGCTCGGCCGCCGGCGTGTCCGAAGGCGCAGTGAGGAGACAGAGGAGCGGAAGGAGAGAGAGAGAACGCATTGGACACCCTTTCGTCGGAGGCGGCGATATACTTATGGGCCAGCTCTGGCGGTGTCCAGGAATCACTTCGGCGTTTCGGCGCGAGCGCTGGGTGCAGCGCATCACACGCCGTGTTAGTGTCCGACGTTTTTCACCTTCTCCACGGCTTTGTTCTCGTCCGACTTGAACTTGTCCTTGTCTACGGTGACGGTGAACCAGCCCAGATAGTAGCCCAGTCCGGCAACACAGGCCGCGATCACCACGAGCGCGATCAGTACACGTTTCATGAATCCCTCTGCTCGAGGTCTCTAATAAGATTCACCGCGTCGAGAAACGCGGACCAGAGGGGGCGAACACCGGTTCGCCCCCCCGATCAACCTCTCGTCTCAGAAGCGGCTGATATGAATCACGTCGAAGAGAATCAGCAGCACCACGATCACCAGGATCAATCCCAGGCCGCCGCTGGGGCCATAGCCCCAATTACGACTGTGGCCCCAGGTGGGCAGGCCGCCCAGGAGCAGCACGATCAGAACAATCAACAAGAGCAAGCCCATCGCAGACCCCTTTCAGAGGTTAAAGAAACGAAACATGTCGCCGCCGCGGACGCCGCGGCTGGCGATCGACATTCAAGATGGTTCGTCCGCCCCACTGCCACTCCAAGTGTCAGAAGGCACGCTGGCGGCGAGCAAGAACACCTGCACCGCAGTGCCGGTCGTGAACACCTGCACGACCGTGCCGGTCGTCGTCTCGACTTCAGCAGTCGCCTCGCGTACGTCCACCCCGGTGATGCGTTTGATCTCCTGGCGCAGCGAATCGGCGGAGTTATTGAACAAGTGCTTGTGAAACTCCTGCACCTGGGCGGCGCCGGCCGGGGTCTTGGACAGAACCTGCTCGGCCTGCGACAGCGCCCCGTGCAGGGTGATGACCAGCGTGTCGGCACTCAGGACCACGGTCACCCATTGGGGCGCGTGGCCGGTTCGGCGCTGCTCGAAAGCAATGGCCGCGGCGGCAATCTGCCGCGCTGCCGTCGAATTGGGTTTGTCCATCAACTCATTCCTCGGTTGTTGGGACGGTCCCGCGCCACCGAAAAGCCAAAAAAAAGCCGACGTGGAAGAACACCCTTGGAAAGGTATTCCGCCACGTCGGCTTACTCTGTAACGAGCCTCCCGGTCTGGCCGGGTTGCCCTTCATCTAGTCGTCCGACGACTGCGCTCGCGTTTTTGCGGCCCAGCGTTCGCCGAGCTACTGCCGAATATACTCAGCAAACGGCGTGCCGGACAAGTGGTGTTGTGGCGCCGGAGGTGGTAGAATGTTCTACAAACCGTTAGCCCGGGTTATTCACCACAAAGGCACGAAGGACACAAAGGCAGACAAGGAAAGACGAAATAACGGTTCTTGGATTGAGACGGTTTGCAGGGCGAATCAGCCCCTGTTTTCGATCTACTGATTCTGTCTTCCTTTGTGTTCTTTGTGTCTTTGTGGTGAATAATCCGGGTTAGGGATGCGGCGGTTCCTATCTTGTTGCCACATCCGGGCCGACGCCCGCCGGGCGCGCTGCGGGGAACTGGCGAACGTCCGAGGTTGCTATGAAGACCCAAGGGGAAATCGAAGCCGCCATCTGTGCGGGGATGACCCGTTTCGAGCAGGAGTACATGGGACGGGGGCCTAAACACATCCATGCTCACCTCATCGGCGATCTCCTCGTCGTCCGCCTCCAGGGCGTCCTCACGGCGGCCGAGCAACAGCTGGTCAAATCACTTTCGGCCGATAAGGGAAGGGATCTGCTCAAACAGGTGCGGACGCAGCTGATCGAAACGGCGCGGCCGCTGATGGTGTCGATGATTCAGGAGGCCGTCGGCGTCAAGGTGGTGAGCCTGCACCACGACATCAGCACGGTGACCGGCGAGGAGGTCGTGCTCTTCACGTTGGCCGAGTCCCCCCTGTTTCGCGAAACGAAGAAGAAGTAGTAGGGCGGAGTGCCCCTTTTTCCTCGGCCACGGACAGCGCTTTATTGCGTTGGGCGCCGGGGGCGCGAAGCGGTATCATGGGTGTAGGTAGGCGAGACCCAGGTGGATAAACCGAGGGGATGGCTTCTTTGAGAAGCAAACCGATGAGTACCTTCCATTGCACGAAATGCGGAAAAACGTTGACACCGGAGCAGTCCGGCTCCGCGTGCTCTCAATGCGGCAGTCTGGACAGAACGATTGCCGTTTCGGATCAGTTCGTTGTCAGGGACAAGATGGAAGTCGCAAAGGAATTGGCAAAAAAGCACTTCGCGTTAGAGGAAGGACTCACGCGCGTCTTTCGCATCACCGGCAAGGCCGCGGTTGAGATTGTCTCTGCCGAACCGATCAAGCTGCTGGAAGTGAACGAAAACACCGTCCCGTGCGGCGTCATGCCTCTGCATTTCGGCACGGCTCCCGCCGGCGGCATCCCCTATCCTTCGGTCATCGTCGAGGTGACCCCCGAGGAGTTCAAAAAGATCCAGACGAAGGAACTAAAGCTGCCCGAAGGCTGGGAGAACTGGGAAGAGCTGCCCCGGCCGCAGGAAACCGCCGGAGCCGCGTGAGGGCCGCGAGTGCCGAATGGGCGACCGGCTACGCCCGGCAGGCCGACGCCGACTTCAAGACGTTCGCGGCCCTCCAGCCCCAGCCGATCCCGCAGTGCCACCAGCTTCAGTTTCTCCAGATGGCCTGCGCGAAGCTGGTCAAGGCCCACCTCGGCGCTGACGGGACGTTTTACCCGTCCCTGCTTCTGGCGCACGGCGGCCGAACCTTTCTCAAGCGGGTGCGCGGGGCGCGGGACCGACTTCTGTAACACTCCCGACACACTTCATTTTCTCGTCCCCAAACGGTGTTTGTGAACGAGTTTTCGAAGCTAGCTTGAGGGTTCTTTAAATGATCGGCGACTGGATGGGCAGTATGTACTCCGTGGGCGGTCGCCGCTGGGATTTATTATTGTTCCTTGACCATGACGGACGGTACGAGCGGACGGTGCGCATGGAACCGAGCTACGAGCGCCGGGACACCGGCTGTTGGGATTATGTCTAAGCCGAGCGTACTCTACGATTGGAGTCCGACACGCCCGATGACGATGATCGGATGTCCGGAGGTTGGTCTGTTCTGTCAGTCAACACTTGCGAGGACTCCAACGTGTTGCTGGTTCTTCGAGAGATCGTCCTCGCGAGTCGCAACCTCCCGATCGTGTTGTCGCGGGTCCACTGCAATGGACGGGCTTACGGAAGCAACTGGCAGCAACGGTTGGCTGAACCCGTCGCCTCGTCAGACCCGCCACGCGACTGAAGCCGGGGCGATATAATGGGGACGCATTCAGATAAACGGAGGGTTGAGCCATGTCACAGGTCACGTTGGAAGCTGTAATGGAGCGCCTGGAGAAGCTGGAGCAGACTGTCAATCGATTGCTTCAAAATGAAGGAAATCACGTCCAAGCTACGTCAGAAAGGTCCAGGAAGGAACCGGAGTCGGTTGAGTTTAAGGATTGGCGGAACGCCGTTGCATACGCGAAGACTCTGCCTGCGCCCGACCCGGTGATGGAGAAGCAGTTTCAGGAGGTTCTACGCGAACTGCGTGAGGCAGATCACCGAGCAGCCATTAACGAGGAGGAGCGTGAGGAAGCCGAGCGCGGGGGCGGCTCATGATCCTACTCGACACAGATCATCTGAGCGTCGCGGCATTTCCGGACGGCGCCCGCGGTCAATCTTTACTCTCCCGGCTACAAGTATCGCTGGATAAGGAAATCGGAACGACGATCGTCACGGCCGCGGAACAAGTTAAGGGCTGGTTGGCGACTATCTCCCGCGAACGATTGGCTCGTCGGCAGGTGTACGGATACCGCCGTCTATTGGAGTGCTTGAATCTGCTCGCGCGCTGGACCCTGATCCCGTTTGACGATCCGGCCGCCGATGAGTTTGAAAACCTGCGGCACACCAGTGTTCGACGCCTGAACTCGATGGATCTAAAAATCACCAGCATCGCCCTGACGCGCGGCGCCCTTCTCCTGTCGGCGAACCTGCGCGATTTCCGACAGGTGCCCGGGTTACGCGTCGAGAACTGGATGGATTGAGCGGTTCGTGGCACCGGCATCCTGCCGGTGCGGGAGATGCGCACCGACAGGATGCTGGTGCCACGCAACAGACAACCGCCCTTTTTACGCACTTCGCTTGTCCAAACCCAGCCCCCCTCTGTAAGATTGTCTGTTGACCCACTGAAGTTCGCCTGTGCAGGGAGTCTCGACGATATGGGTACGCCGAACACGACCACGCCGATGTCCGGGGCCGACATTCTGGTCCAGTGCTTGCTGAACCACGGCGTGGACGTCGTCTTCGCCTATCCGGGCGGAGCCAGCATGCCGATCCACCAGGCGCTGACGATGGTCAAGGACCGGCTGCGCACCGTGTTGCCGCGGCACGAACAGGGCGGCGGCTTCGCGGCCGAGGGTTACGCCCGCTGCACCGGCAAGGTCGGCGTCTGCATCGCCACGTCTGGCCCCGGCGCCACCAACTTCGTCACCACGCTCGCCGACGCCAAGCTCGACTCGACGCCGCTCATCGCCATTACTGGGCAGGTCGGAACCGCGGTCATCGGCACCGACGCCTTCCAGGAAACGCCCATCGTCGAGACCTGCCGGGCCGTCACCAAGCACCACTACCTCGTGCAGCACACCGAGGACATCGTCCGCGTTTTCAAGGAGGCGTTCCACGTCGCCAGTACCGGCCGGCCCGGCCCGGTCATCGTGGACGTGCCCAAGGACTTGCAGACCAACAAGATCGTCGTCGCGGACTGGGATCCGCCGATGAACCTGCCCGGCTATCAACCGCACCGCAAGGCCAGCCGGGCCGATCTGGAAAAAGTGCTGGAGATGATCCGCCAGTCGAAGCGGCCGATCATCTATGCCGGCGGCGGCGTCATCGCCAGCGGTGCGGCGGCGCAGCTGAAGGCGTTCGCCGAGCGCAACGGCATCCCCGTCGCCCTGACGCTGCTCGGCCTGGGCGGCTTCCCCAGCGAGCATTTCCTCTGTCTGCAAATGCTCGGCATGCACGGCACCGTCTACGCTAACTACGCTGTCAACGAAGCCGACTTGCTGCTGGCGTTCGGCGTCCGCTTCGACGATCGCGTCACGGGCAAGGTGAGCGAGTTCGCCAAGCACGGCAAGATCGTGCATATCGACATCGACCCGTCGGAGCTGAACAAGAACAAGGTCGCTCATTTGCCGATCGTCGGCGACGTGGGCGACGCGCTCAAAGACCTGCTCAAGATCATGGACGAGCAGGACAAGGCGTCCAACGGCGCCCCGCGCGTCGCCCGTTTCGGCGACTGGCTGCGGCAGATCGAGGAGTGGCGCGAGACCGATCCGCTACGCTTCGCCGACCGCGACGACGCCATTCTGCCACAGCACATGATCCGGCGGCTGTGGCAGATGTTGAAAGAGCGCGGCCAGCTCGAAGAGACGATCGTCACGACCGGCGTCGGCCAGCACCAGATGTGGTCGGCCCAGTACTTCCATTTCAATTCGCCGCGCAAGTGGATCACCAGCGGCGGCCTCGGCTCGATGGGCTTCGGCCTGCCGTCGGCGATGGGCGCCCAGGCGGCACACCCGGACAAGCTGGTCGTGGACATCGACGGCGACGGCAGCTTCCTGATGAACATTCAGGAGCTGGCCTGCTGCTTCACAGAGAAACTACCGGTCAAGGTGCTGCTGCTCAACAACCAGCACCTGGGCATGGTGGTGCAGTGGGAGGACCGCTTCCACGGCGGCAACCGCGCCCATACCTACCTCGGCGCTGGCCACGACGAGGAGCCGTATCCCGACTTCGTGACGCTGGCCAAGGGCTTCCGCTGCGGCGCCCGCCGGATCAGCGCGAAGAAGGACGTCGACGCCGCCATCGAGCAGATGCTCGACAGCAAGGGCCCGTTCGTCCTCGACGTGATGGTGCCGTATCAGGAACACGTGTTGCCGATGATCCCGAGCGGGCGGACGGTGCGGGAGATTATCAAGGTGTGACAAGGTGACAAGGTGACTGGGGGACAGGGTGACAAGGACACCGTGAAGGGTTGGCCCATGGCGAAGATCCAAGGACACCGCGACCTGGAGGTTTATCGAAAGGCTTTCGAGGCTGCGATGAAGAGCTTCACCTTATCGAAGGCGTTTCCGAAGGAAGAAACCTATTCGTTGACAGACCAGATAAGGCGATGCTCACGGTCGGTGTGTGCCAACTTGGCGGAGGCTTGGCGGAAACGACGATACAGGGCTGCCTTCATCAGTAAATTGAGCGATTCCGAAACCGAGGCCGCGGAGAGTCAGACTTGGTTGGAGTTCGCCGTCAAGTGCGGATACCTG
>JBBQPD010000102.1:0-11297 GCA_038331535.1 Gemmatales bacterium
TAGGCCCGCCCCGGCGGTCTGGGGGGTTTTCACTAATACTCTTTTCCCCCCCCCCGCCGCCGCGGTAGGCTCGCTTCGCGATAACTCGCTTCAAAACTCCATCGCCCGCAACGCGCGGATGCCGAGCTTGAGCGGCACCACCACTGCCAGCACTCCGGCGCCGAGGCCCAGAACGATCCCCGTCCACACCATCCAGGGATGCGCAATCGGCGCGTCGGCCGCTCCCGCCTGGTAGATCATGATGTGCCACGGCGCCGCCATCAGCGCCAGCACCGCCACGAGATAGCCGAGACTCACCACCAGGTTCAGCGTCCCGCCGAAGCCGACCGCGATCTTCGATGGGTCGGTCTCGCGGAAGTTGGGCAGCCAGGCGCCCATGCCGACACTCAGGCCGCTCAGCCCCACAGCGATCACCAGTACCGTCAGCGCGTGCAATCCCAGGGCCGTCGCCGGCATGTCGAGCATCACGTCGCTTAGCACCACGAGAAACTCGGCGATCAGCAGCGCGCCGGTGGTCGAGAACGCGAACTTGCCCCAGAGCAACTGATCGCGCTGCAACGGCAGCAGGCCCAGCAGCCACATTTTGCGGCCTTCCAGGCTCAACATCGGGAAGATGAAGCGGCCGGTGTAGATGCATACCAGCAGCGAGATTGCCGCCACGTTCAGGTAGCTGATGCCGTTCTGATAAATCCAGCCGATCTCGAACGCGAACATTCGGCGAATGTTCATCATGTACATACTGATGAGGCCGGTGAAGATGAGCACCTGCGCCCACTGCTGCGGGTCGCGGCGGAAAGTGCGAAAGTCCTTGACGATCAGCAGGCGCGTCATCGGCCGAACGAAGAAAAGCGTTCGTTCCAGCAGATGGTCCAACCACCGTCCGTTGTAGCGCCGACGCAGCGTGCCGCCCGTGGACACGCGGTTGAAGCCGCGCCGGTACAGCTTCCGCGCGGTCCACGCCGCCACGACGTACAGGAAAAGGCCGTTGCTCCACACCAGGGCAAGCTGATACGACGCTCTCTTGATGTTGCCGCGGCCCGCGGCCTGCAAGCCGTCCGCCACCCAGTAGCTGGGCATCAGCGGCACATCGGCGAAGCGGAATCGTCCCAGTAGCCGATTCATCACCTCGCGCGACCAGTGGTCTGGCTCCGGCGCCGCACGAATCACGCTGATGATCCAGACCGTTAGCCCCATCACGATCCCCGCCACCACGAGCGCGACGACTTGCTTGCGGCGGCGCGGCACATAATTGACGAGCAACAAACAGGCGAGGGCGCCGATCGAGCCGGGCAGCAGCACGTAGCCGAGAAAGAAGAGCGGCAGAAAAAAGTAGAAGGACAACGGCGCGGAGCAGATCAGCCCGTAAGCGATCAACAATGGGCTGCCGAGCAGCAGGAACGCGGTGCTGCTGAAGCCGAGCGCCCCCTGGAACTTGAACGCGAACACCTGGTCGGCTCGCACCGGTTTGCTGAGCAAGTAACCGGTCTCCGCCGAGGCGAACAGGCTGCCGTACAGGATCAGGCCTGTCGAAAAGACGAGCATGCCGCCGAGCGTCAGGAACAACACGGCGAATAGCAAATGGACGATGCCGCCGCTGACGGGCAGTCGGTTCTGTTGCATCACGCGAAAGCCGGCGTAGCTGATGGCGAACACGAATGCCCAGACGATGACGCAGGCCCAGAGAATGGTGAGCGGCCGCATGGTTTGGCCGAAAAGCTGCCGCGTCGCGTTGCGTACCAGCCGCCAGCGCAAACGCTGGAACAACACGCCTTCGTTCACCGGTTTCGAGGTGAGTGACTGCTCCATCAGCTCGCCCCTTCCTTTTTCGCCGACGCGATCGGTCCGCCGTCGGCTTTGCCGTCCGTCGCGGTCTCCTCTTCGGTCAGCCGGAGAAACACTTCTTCGAGCGTACCACCGCCGGCCGACTGGCTGCGCAGGGCGTCCAGCGTCCCGCAGCCGATGAGCCGGCCGTGATCGATGATGGCAATGCGATCCGCCAGCTCTTCGACCACGTCGAGCGAATGCGACGACAGGAACACGGTCACGCCGCTATCGGCATGTCGCCGCAGCAGGTCTTTCAGCTGGCGCACGCTGCGCGGATCGAGGCCGACGGTTGGCTCGTCCACGATGAGCACTTGCGGGCGGTGGACCAGCGCCGAGGCGAACACGGTCCGCTGCCGCATGCCGTGCGAGTAGCGCTCGGTCAGGTCGTCGATGAACTCGCCAAGCTGAAACTCGGCGATCACCTCGGCGATACGTAGGCGCGCCTCGGCGTCGGGCAGTCCGTACATCTCGGCGACGAATTCGAGGAACTCGCGGCCGGTCAGCTTCTCGTAGAGAAACGGCTGATCGGGGACATAGGCGAGCAAGGCGCGGGCACGGTCGCCGGCGCTGACGAGGTCGTGTCCGCCGATGCGCACTCGCCCGGTCGTCGGGAAGAGCAGGCCGCACATCATTTTGATGGTGGTGGTCTTGCCGGCGCCGTTGGGGCCGAGAAAGGCGAACAGCTCGCCGGCGGCGACTTCCAGGTTCAGCTCATGAACGGCGGTTTTGCGGCCGTACTGTTTGGTCACGCGGTCGAGTTGAATCATAGGGAAAAAAGTAATGAGGACTGAGGACTGAGGACTGAGAGAAGAAATAGGAATAGCGAGTTACGATTCCTTGACGCATCGTTGCTCGTCGCGCTGGCGTTCCACTGCGGCGCGTAGGCCGCCGATGATGCGCGCGACTTCTTCGGCGAGGGACATCAGTTCCGCGAACTGGTCTTGTTCGAGATAGGTAACATCCAGGACGACGTACAGATGGGACCGGACTTCCGCGCAGGAGGCTTTGGCGATCGAGAGGAAATGATGGAACTCGCCGCGGTTGCCTCGTTCAAAACCTTCCGTGATGTTCGCCATGACGGATACAGCGGCGCGCTGAATCTGATTCGAGAGGCCGAAATCCTTACCGAAACTTCCCTGCCGCGTGGCCTGATAAATATTCCGTGTGAGGATTCGAGCCTTCTGCCATGCGATCAAGTCCTCAAATCGCGCCACCTTGTTCACGATGACACCTCCCTATCAATGCGTGTTTTCCTCAGTCCTCAGTCCTCAGTCCTCAGTCCTTATTTTTCGCTCACATCGGGAAATACGTCGCGCTGCATAATCAGGCGTCTACCGAACAGGTCGGACTCCTGGCGAAGCACCAGACCGTCGGCGGCGCGTATCCAGGTACGCGGCTTGATCGTGTTCTCATCGTCGTCTTCGTACTCGATGACGAGACAGGAGATTGGTTTTTCGTCCCTGAGGAGGCCTTTCGCAATCGGGGGGAGTAGGGGGAGCGGGCGCAGTTCGGGCAGCACGTGAGCGCGAAGAGTCCGTTCCCCAAAACGGTTCGCTCCGGGCAGCGTATTCCCCAGGGCTTCCCCGAGTGGGTTGAACAGGGGTATCGTCCAGGTCTGGCCGGGTCGGAGGCCGCGCAGCTTGTTGACGGGGTGCGTCGGCATCAGCACCGAGCCGCGGTAGGACACGGGGATGGGATCCAGTTCTTTTTCGTGTTCGAGGATCGGCGAGTGGACACGAAAGCGACTGAAAAACTCACGGCCGCGCACCTCTCCCTCCAGTTGAACGGTCATGTCGCTGCCGCCCAGGAAGTCCAGGTCGAACTCGAAATAGGCTTTCGTGCCGAGCAACCGGCCGGCGCGGTCCACGCGATATTCGCTGTTCATCCGTTTCAGCTTGAACCGGTCGAAAACCATGCCCTCGGGTCGGGTAATCGTTGGAATGAACTCGACGCGCAGTAAGAAATCGTCCTGTTTTTCGCGGTGGTCGATGAAGGTTCTGGCGGTGAACGTGGCCGGTGGGAGGTAGTTCAGGCCGATGAAGGAGAAGACGGCCGAGAGCGGGGCGTAATCGGGCGCGGCGAGTTTTGCGAAGAGGTCGCTGTAGATGTCGCCCACATTCACATTGACTGGCAACTCGTCACCCTGCCAGACCCGCCAGCGTATGCGGTCCCTCTCGGGTTGGGCCTCGTCCACGAGGTCGATGACGAAGGGCGGGGGTTCGTTCACCGCGAACCGGTCGCGCAACTCGGACCAGAGGAGCCAGCCGGTGACGCCCAACCAGAACGCGATAATGACGCAGCAAAGCCAGCGCGGCGGCATGGAGAGTCCCGAGTATGGTTTCCATCCGGAGATGACCATCGTATTGTCGCAGAGGCCCGACCGCAATCCAAGCGGATACTTCGTAGTGTTGCCGCTTGCGGCTTAGCGTTCGCTCCCGCTAAGCCGTAAGCGGCAATACCACCTGGGCCGACTCTGACGGCGTCGCCGCCACGAATCTCCGCCACGACGGGGAGTTCCGTCTTGGCGCGACCCGGACGAACGACGTAACCTGGAAATATGGTCGCTGCCGACGATAGCTGGTACATCCGCTTCCCCGATGGTCGCGTCACGCGCGCGGCCAACACAACGGTCGTGCGCCAGAACATCGTGCAGCACCACCTACCGCCCACCTGCATGGTGCGCCGCAACGGCGACGACGACTGGAAGCCGCTCGAACGCACGCGCGAGTTTGCCGATCTTCTCGAAGCCAACACTGCCGAAGCGCCAACCCCTCGGCGCGTGCGCGAAGAAGTGACGACGGACCGGCCGGCCAATACCGTCGGCGTCGGTTCGCGCCTCGACACGCAGCGACTGGACAGCGTCGGCGTCCGCCCCGTCCTGCAAGAGATGCTGGCGGCACTCGACGCCTCCCTGACGCGGCGCAAGTTGATAACGGCGGCACTGCTCATGGCGGCCTGCGGCGGGGTCGTCCTCGCGACGCAGGCGCTCCTCGCGCTCGCGCCGGACGCGGAATACTTCATCTGGGCGCTGTCCGCGCTGCTCTTCCTGCTGATCTCCTCTACCGGTCTGGGCCTGATCGCGAAACTGACATACGTCGAACTGCAACGGATGCGGCCGGCTCACTGGAAAGATGGCCGGTCAGGCCTGGCCGGCTTGACGTGGCGGCTGCTGCTGGCGAACCTGGTGGTGGGGATCGTCGTCGTCGGAGTACCGATTGATCTTGTGCTGCTGTCGCGCTGGCTGCTGTCGCCGTCGGCCGCGGCCTGGGACGCACTTGCTCAGGCGACGGGCGTTCTGACGATCCTGACGGCGGCGTGTCTCGCGCCGCTCGGCGTCGCGGCCCTGCTGCTCGGCCCGATCTTGGTGTTCGAGAACGGTTCCGCCTTCACGGCGTTGCGGATGTGGGTTGGCCTGTTGCGCCGACACTTCGGCCGCATCGTCCTCAACGAGGCGGCAGCAGTGACGATCGGCGCTCTGCTGTCGGTGCCTTTCCTCCTGCCCGTCATGGCGACGGCGGCGTTCCGTCTGGAGGATCGCCTCGCGGTGGTCGTGAGGAATACGCGAATCATGCTGACGTGTCTCGCGCTCACACCGGCGCTCGCATTTCTTGCGGTGGCGAACGTGTTTCTGTTTGTGAATCTGCGGTACGACACGGGGAATCGCAGAGACGCGAACTGAAAGTTAGTCCCTTCACCCTTCACCGATTTTCCCAAAAAAAGTCTTGACAGCAAATAGAGCCGGCTAATAATATCTTTTGCCTCACGTCACCCAAAGGGCAAAGGGTCGGATGTATTTCCCTAAAGGGTTAATTTTTCCGCAACTTTGGAGTTCGTGCGCTACTGCGCACCGCTCCAACAATAACAATGTCGGTGCGTCAGATGAGCAGGGAAGTGGCTGACGTTGTTGGAAGCCACATCATGAAGGTGAAATGGAGTCTGCTCGCTGTGCTGTCCGTCTTCGTGTCCGCGCATGCGGCGCCGCCACTTGGCACGACAATTACCTGGACTCCGACGTTCCCGAAGTCGGGAACGAATGCGGGGGAGATCGCCGTGGATGGGTTCTGCACGGTTCCGGTAGGGACGACGTATGTGAGCGCGGCGGCTAGCGTCTGGCCCAAGAATGGCGGTGGCGTGATTTCCTACATGGTTACTCTCGACAAAATGACTGGAAGATGGGGAGCCACGCTTACTGGACTCACGTCCGGGAAGGAGTACAACGTCACTGTTACAGTCGGAGTCAAGACAGGAGACACAATCGATTCAATAGTATCTTCTCCAGCGGTCGTCACGGCGAAATGACGAGATGAGGCCGTGTGGGAGAGGGAGTCTTATCCCCCACGGCCCGTTTCCAACTTCCCGCATGTACCATCGGCGAAGAGAGAAGCCGTTAGACCGTCTCGGTGGTCCTCGCTAGCGCTCGGTCCGCCCTACTGACTTCCCGCACGAGCCATTGGAAACGAAAGGAATCAGCCATGAAACGCCGAGATGGATTCACCCTCATGGAACTATTGCTAGTCATTGCCATCCTTGCCGTGCTCATCGGCCTTCTCATTCCAGCAGTGATGAAGGTGCGCGAGGCGGCCCTCCGCATGGAAAGCACCAATAACCTGAAACAAATTTGCTTGGCTGCCCACCATTTCGCGAGCAGCAACGGTGATCGGCTTCCGAGTATTGACGGCGCTCTCGGCAGTCCCAACCCTCGCCATTCAGTCTTCGCCGCCACCCTTCCCTATCTGGAGGGCGGTAATCTGTACAACGCTTTCATGGCCAACCCGAGCCAGTACATGTTCGTCAAGACCTACGTCAGTCCCGCGGACCCCACCATTCAAGACGCCATCGCCGCCCAGGCGGAGGTAATGAGCTATGCGGCCAACGCGCTGGCGTTCGACAAAAGCCCCAACCTAGTATCCGGCTTCCCCGACGGGACTTCTAACACAATCGCGTTCGCGGAACACTACGCGTTCAACTGCCGGGGAATAAACTTCGAGACTTTCGCCGCCCAAGGTGTAGATTTTGTCAGGGGACACCGGGCCTCATTTGCGGACATGTTGGATTTTGTCCCAGAGAGGAGCGTTACCCCTGCGAATGCTCCCACAGACACTTTCCAAGCGGCACCGTTGCGCAAGGACTGCAACTATGCTGTAGCTCAAACGCCCCATCGGAGCGGCATGGTGGTTGCTATGGTCGATGGCAGCGTTCGCACCCTGTCCCCGGGAATATCGCCCGTCGCTTATTGGTCGGCTGTCACCCCGCGCGGGGGCGAGGTCCAAAGCGACTATTAATACCACGAGTCCTCGCAAGCCGCTAGCGCCCGTGGAACGCTCGCAGCTATACGGTAAACGCCCGTCCCTCCGCCGCCCGCGCCTTTAGTTCCGTACACGGCTCGAAGCGCTTGCCGCGCCGAGCCGCCAATCCCGTCAGCGCCTCGACCACGGCAGATAGGCCGCGCTCGTCGGCGTAGCGCAGCGGGCCGCCGCGGTGCGGCGCCCAGCCGGTGCCAAGCACCAGCGCCAAATCGATCGCTTCCGCGCCGTCGGCTATTCCTTCCGACAGGGCCAGCGCCGCCTCGTTCACCATCAAGAGCACCATGCGTTCGCGCGCCTCGGTGAGGCGCGCTTCGGGCGCCAGTGCCCGCGCGATGGCGTCGGCTTTCGCGCCGGCGCGCAGCAGGTTCTCGGCGAGGGCGTTTGGCGTCAGCGATTTTTTGGAGTGGGCGTAGAAGCCGCGGCCGTTCTTCTGGCCGAGCCAGCCGTTCGCGCGCATCTTCTCGAAGGCGTCGTTCGGCTCGAAACGGCCCACCAGCACCGGTTGCATGGCCACGGCGACGTGGGCCGCCACGTCGAGGCCGATCTGGTCGAGCAGTTCCAGCGGGCCCATCGGCATTCCGAAGCGGCGCATCACGGCGTCGATCTGTTTGATCTTCAGTCCCTCGCCGACGAGTACCGCCGCCTCGCGCAGATACGGCATCAGCACGCGGTTGACGACGAAGCCGGGACGATCGCGCACCACCACCGGGGTCTTGCCGAGCGCCACGCTCCAGCGGCGCAGCTCGTCCACGGCGGCGTCCGACGTGCGCTCCGCGCGCGCGACTTCAACCAGCGGCATCTTGTGAACGGGGTTGAAGAAATGCAGCCCGGCGACGCGCTCGGGATGCGTCAACCCTTCCTGCAACACCGCGACCGACAACGACGACGTGCTCGTCGCCAGGATCGCGGTCGGCGGCGTGCGCAGGTCCAGCTCGCGGAAAATGTCTCGCTTCGCGTCGGGGTTCTCGGTCGCTGCCTCGACGACCACGTCCACGGTGTCGAAGCCGACCCATTCCAGCGTACCCTTGACGTTGCCCAGGCGCGTGCGCGCGACTTCTTCTGTCAGCAGGCCGCGCTGGACCGCCTTCGTGAACAGGTCGGCGATGCGGGCGATGCCGGCCCCGAGGGCTTCCTCGTCCACCTCGCGCACGACGACAAGGCAACCCTTGAACGCGGCGAACTGGGCGATGCCGGCGCCCATGATGCCGGCGCCGACGACGCCGACACGGCGGACTTCGGACGTGCGGTCGCCGACCTTGCGGGCTTCCTCACGGCGGAAGAAGAGGCCGATGAGGTTGCGACACGGAGCGCTGACGGCCAGCCGGCCCGCGGCCTCGCGTTCGCGCTTCAGTCCTGCTGCCACGCCTTCCTTGATGCCGGTGCGCACCGTGTCGAGCGCTTCCCATGGGCCGGGCATGTCGTCCCAGACGCGCTTGCGCAGCAGCCGGGCCGTGCCGCGAAACAGCAGGCGCCGGCCGAGCGGGTTCGATTCGAGGAACCATTGCCGCCACGTGCGCAATGGCAGCCGCGTCCGATCGCGCTTGCCCTTCTGCACCGCGATGGCGGAGATGTGAACGATCTGCCCGCGCAGCGCGCGCTCGTCGGCCGCGGTCACGTCGGCAAGGCCCCAGCGCAGCGCCTCCCGCGCGTCCAGCCGCCGGCCGGCGAGGATCATTTGCAGCGCCCGTTCCAGGCCGACGACGCGCGGCAAGCGCTGCGTCCCGCCCCAGCCGGGCAGCAATCCCAGCTCGACTTCCGGCAAGCCGAGCTGCGTGCTCGCCTTGTCGAAGACGAGGCGGTAATCGCACGCCAGCGCCAGCTCCAGGCCGCCGCCGAGACAGGGGCCGTGGATCGCGGCGACCGTCGGCATCGGCAGCGCCGCCAGCTTGTCGAACAGCCGTTGCCCGCGCGCCGAGACGGCCTCGGCCTCGGCGGCGGACTTGATGTCGAGAAACTCCTGCAAATCGGCGCCGGCGATAAACCCGGACGATTTGCCGGTGCGCACGATGAGCAGCGGGGCGAAGCGCTCCGACGCGAGACGATCGCAGGCCGCTTCGAGGTCGGCGAGAAGCAGGGAATTGAGGACGTTGACACTACGGCCAGGCACGTCGATCTTGAGGATCAAGGTGCCGTCGGTGTCGCGCTCGACGACGATGGACTGCGACTCGAACAACGGCATGCGATTCCCTCAGAGAATTAGCCACAGATGAACACAGATAAACACAGATAATGCCGAAGAGAAACAATAAAAATGCAACTCAAGGATCCCCTGGTCCGCTTTTCCATTCTTTCGATTTCTTGTCTTTATCTGTGTTTGTCTGTGTTCATCTGTGGCTAATTTTGTACGGCGTAGCGCGCCACGATTGCCTTGGCGGTGCGCAGGCCGTCCACCGCGGCGCTGACGATGCCTCCCGCGTAACCCGCCCCCTCGCCGACGGGATACAGGCCGACCAGTCCCGGCGTCTCGCGCGTCGTGTCGTCGCGCGGGATGCGCACCGGAGCGCTGCCGCGCGACTCGGGGCCGACCAGTGTCGCCTCCGGCAGAAAGCGGCCACGCCACAGGTGGTCCAGCACCGGTAGCCCGTGCTTCAGCGCCTTCGCGATCAGCGGCGGAACTAAATCCGCGATGGCGGAGGAAACCACGCCGCGAGGGTAGCTGCTCGCCATTGTTCCGTCGGAGCGACGCTCGGCGAGGAAGTCGGTGGCCCGCTGGATCGGACAGAGGTACTGGTGCCGGCCCGCGTCAAAGGCCCGGCGCTCGTAGCGCTGCTGCAAGCGCACGCCGGCCAGCACGTCGGCGCCGCCGAAATCCTTTGGTTCGACCGTGACGACCAAGCCGCTGTTGGCGTAGGGCGAATCGTGCCGCGACAGGCTCATGCCGTTGGTGCAGAACGCCCCCGGTTCCGAGACGCTCGGCATCACGTAGCCGCCGGCGCACATGCAGAAGGAAAAGACGTTCGTCCGCCCGCGCGCCACGACTTCGTAACTGGCCGCGCCGATGCGCTCCTCCAACCGCGTCCGGCCGTATTGCACGCGGTTCACCGTCTCTTGTGCATGTTCGACGCGCACGCCCATCTGAAACGGCTTCTGCGTCATCGGCACGCCGCGGCGCACCAGCATTTCGTAGGTGTCGCGCGCACTATGGCCGATGGCGAGGACGGCAACCGTCGCGGGGACGTAGCCGGACGACGTGAACAAGCCGCGTAATCGGCCGTCGGCGAGGTCGAGGTCTTCGACGCGGCAGGAGAAGCGCACCTCGCCGCCGAACGCCTCGATGCGCCGGCGGATGGCCTTGACGACGGCGGGCAGCCGGTTGCTGCCGAGGTGCGGCCGGGCGTCGTAGACCACCGATGGCTTACCCTTGCACTCGGCGAAGAGGCGCAGCACCCGCCCCACGTCCGGGCCGCTGCTGCGATACGTGAGCTTGCCGTCGCTGAAGGTGCCGGCGCCGCCTTCGCCAAAGAGGTAGTTGCTCTCCGGGTCGTGCGGCCCGCCCTCGTCGAAGGCGCGCACGTCGCGGATGCGGTCGCGCACCGGCCGGCCGCGCTCCAGCACCAACGGCCGATACCCCTGTTCTGCCAGGAAGTACGCCGCCGCCAGGCCGCCGGGTCCGGAACCGACGACGACCGGCCGCTGCCCCAGCTGTAGGGCTCCCGGCGGCGGCATCTCGAACGGCGTTTCTTGATACGGCTCGATGCGCACGCCGGGAGGCACGGCCCGCGCCGTGGCGAGGCGGACTTCGTCCTCCGGCACATCGACCTCGGCGGTGTAAACGAACTGCAAATCGCCCTTGTCGCGGGCATCGAGGCTCTTGCGCAGGATGCGCCAGCGCAGCACTTCCGCCGGGGCCAGGCCGAGCAACCGGGCCAGCCGTTCGGGCAGGACGCTCTCGGGTTCGTCGAGCTTCAGATGCAGGTTGGAGACGCGCAGCGACATAATCATCATGGTAACGCAGCGGGAAGGCGCGACAAGGCGGCGACAAAGCGGGCCCGGCTTGACGTTGGTGCGTCGCTCTGGGATGCTTGGAGGTTATTCGTACTCACGTCGTTCTCCGGAGATTCCGTCATGACGGTCCCACTCACTCCGGTCTCGCTCCATTCTCCCCAGGCTGGCGAGGAAGTGCAGCCAGACCACGTTCTACTTCCTACCCAGTTCGTGCCCGAATTG
>JBBQPD010000103.1:0-11290 GCA_038331535.1 Gemmatales bacterium
CCGCCTCACCCGCCGTCAGCGTGCAACGTACTTGTCGCATCTTCACAGCCTCCCTGATGCTTGCGTTCGTGATAAACACAAACTATCAGGGGGCTGTGCTTTAGGCTTCGTTAAACGGTATTGCGTTTAGACGGGCGCTACGAGGCGGGCCGGCGGGTGAATCACTGGCTCAAGCGGAAACGCGCGGTCGAGGTGGAGGCGTTCGTCTCCGGCTGCAAGCCCGGCGGACAGAACAACGGCCATACCCACCTCGTCGGGGCCGTAGAGTTCAGCACGCGCGGGGAGGACGGCACCGACCGACCGATCGCGTGGGTCAGCGGCTGGACCGACGCGGAGCGCGCCGCAATGACCCGGCACGGGGTACACGGCGACATTCAACTGAATCCGGCCTACCTGGGCCGGCGCGCCATCGTCTCGGGTCACGAACCATCGGCAAAATCCCAGCGATTGCGCCACGCGCGAATTCGACACTGGCTGGACGGGTGACCGTCTGCTGTGCGGCGGCGGTCCTTCGTCACAATGACCGCGCTGACCGGACCGCGCTGGACTTACAGCGCGCGGTGGATCTGCTGGACCTCACGCTTGATGTCGACGGGAAGGTCTTTGGGATGGCGCGCCATGAGCAGACTGGCGCTGACCAGGGTCGGGACCGGTTGTCCGTTCTGATCCTGCACGCGGACCCCGGCGTAACCGACGCTGACGATCAGCGGCTTCTGCCGCTCTGCCTCCGGGACCCGGTGAGAGTGACGGAACGTCTCAGCGACCAGGGCGACGAGGCGCCGGCATTCCTCTTCCTCGTCGAACGAAAGGATCCTCGGCGTGGCTTCTGTTTGCGTCGCCTTCACCTGTACCAAGGCGATGTGCAGTGCATCCGCCAACGCCCGAATACCCCACACGTCGGCGGGGGTGCGGCTGGCAGGCGGGAAGGCCGCCGTGTAGCCGCGCGCGCGCAGTCAGCCGGTCGCGGACGAACGTCTCGCTGACCTCGCGCACCTCGTCCGTGGACCATCCGTAGTCGTCCTCTTCCTCGGCCAACCATTCCCGGAACGACAACCGGGTCGAGGCGATCCGCTTGGCCACACGCCAGAGCCGCGCCGTGTCCGTCACAAAGTTAGGGAACCACTCCACAAGACACCTCCTTTGCAAATCCCCTCGGACTTACTTCCTGTCGAAAATTGAAGTCGGGGCCGGTCTGAATGAGAATTCAGTCAAGGACACCGGCGGCGGAATTCGTCGCCGGCAAGGTCCGGCGTCATTGTTCTGCTGCCGCTCGGTCCTGCGGCCACCGTCGCGCCGTTTGCTCTCCGTACAGCACCTCGACGTGGTAGCGGGGGCGCTCCCTCGGTTCGAGTTCGCGGCCGAGGGCGACCAGGCGGTCGATCTCGTCTTGGTCGGTCGCCGGCTCAGGTGGCGGCGCCAGCACGAGGAGGTCGGCGGGCCCGCAGCCGAAGAATCGGCAAAAACTTTCTAGGAACCTGGAGTTCGTCGCTTTCGGCGCGCGGTTGCTGGCCAGGTTCTGGAGCGCCTGCCGTGACATCCCCAGTAGGCGACCGACCTGCGCCCACGTGAGCGGCGGACGCCCTTGATTGCGACGCTCCTGGTTCATGCGTTCGAGCAACGGCTCCAGCCGGAACAGCCACGCCATCGACAACTCCTACAACGGTATTCCGCTTGACATGCTCCTATATGGAGCGTAGTATTACGCATCACGCTCCTATATGGAGCGCATTGTAGCATGCCTTCTACCGGACGCAAGCCCCCAATGGGCGGCGAGTCGGTGCGGCACAGCCGGAAGACGCTCGCGCCAACGTGGCCGGGCGCTTCTCTCGTCAGACCCTGTTCCCTGTCCCTCTTGGAGATTCACCATGCCTCAACCCAAACGCCACTATCGTCCCTTCGAGGAGGCCCGCACGTTCGTGCAGTCGCTGGGCCTGGCGAAGCAGAAGGATTACGAAGCCTGGAGCAAGTCGGGCTCACGCCCGGAAGACATCCCAGGTAGCCCCTCAAAGGCCTACGGCCCGCACTGGAAGGGCTGGGCTGACTTCTTGGGGAACGGCGGCGCCCAGCCGCGGCGGCGCAGCTTGACCGGAAACTCTCGGCCGTTCGCCGACGCCCGCGTCTTCGTCCGCCGGCTCGGCTTGATGACCCAGAGGGATTACGCCGTCTGGTCGCAGACCGACGACCGCCCCGCGGACATTCCCTCAAACCCCTACAACGCTTACGGTGGGGAGTGGACCAACTGGGCCGACTGGCTGGGCCAGAATGGTGCCGATGGGTTTCGCCCCTACGAAGAGGCGCGGGCTTACGCGCGGGATCTCGGCCTCAAAACCCGCAAGGACTGGGTCGGGCACACGCTCGCGCCCGACTTTCCCCGGGACATCCCGGTCTGGCCGGACTATTGCTACCAGGGCCAGGGCTGGCACGGGTGGAACGACTGGCTCGGCACCGAGGGCAAGCTCAACCGGGTGACTCTTCTGGCCATCCTGACCTCTTTGCGGCCCGTGCTGCCCGACCTACGTCCCGCCGAACTCTACGCGATCCTGATGCACAAAGGCGTCCTGACGGCGGGCAAACGCCACACACGAAGAGGCGCCCTCCTCGCCCTGGAGCGGCTGTGTAACGCGGACGACCTGGAAGCGACCGTGACCGAGGCGGCCGCCGCGCTGGAGCCGTTCGCAGGCGCCCCCCCCGAGAACATAACCGATGCCGGCGCCTCACCGCCAACGACAGCCGCCCCTGAAACTGGCCCGGATGCTGGCGAAGGGCACCAGCCGGAGTTAGACCCCGAAGCTCTCCGACGGGTCACCGCGTCACCCCGGCTGCGCTCGGTGGCCGCGCTGCGGGCGGTCGATCACCTGGCCGAACACGGCCTCGCCGGCGACGAGGGCCTTCTCGACTTCTTGGTCGCCAGCCGTGTCGCTGCGCTGTGGCAGGCGGTACTCGATGGCGACCCCGCCTTCGACCCACAGCGGCTGCGGGAAGAGCCGGGGGCAAGTTCTTCGAGCTGATCCGTGATCGCTTCCTCGAAGAATACGAGGGGGCGCGAAACCTGCCGGTTCCGGCCGGCTATGCCTTCCGGGCGGACGGACGGTCCACCCCGGCGAACCTCATGCAGCGCCTGACGGCCTACCGACTGCTGCGGGACCGCCGCGTCGTCAATTATTCCGGTGTCGGCGCCGGCAAGACTCTGGCCGCCGTTTACGCCTCTCGGGCGGTGGGAGCCCGGCTGACGGTGGTCGTCGCCGTCAACGCTACGGTCGGCCGTTGGGAAAAGGACGTCCTCAATGCCTTCCCGGACTCGGCCGTCTTCGCCAAGGAGCGCGGGCCGTTGCAGATTGACTCCGAGCGGTCGACGTATGTGATCCTCAACTACGAAGCATTTCAGACCTGGGCCGACGAGCTCGTCCGGCAGTTGGTCGCGGATCACCACGTTGATCTGGTCGTGCTGGACGAGGTCCAGTCCGTCCGCCTCCGGGCCGGCGCGGAGGAGTCGCGCCGCCGCCAGCAGATCCGCGCTCTGATCGAAGGCGTAGCGGCCCGCAACCCGGCGCTGGGCATCCTGGGCATGTCGGCGACCCCCGTCTTGAACGACTTGCACGAGGCACGGACGTTGCTGGAACTGGTTACCGGGCAGAACCTGGACCACCTTCCTACGAAGCCTACAGTGGACAACGCGGTCCTCTACCACCAGCTGCTTACCCGCCACGGCCTGCGGCACTGCCCCCGCTACGCGATGACGGTCGAGACGACCTACCCTGTCCTCGACGGGCGTGCCCACCTCGACCGCCTCCGCCGGGTACGCCCCGGGGATCTGCTGGGCCTCGAACAGGCCGTGCTGGAGGCCAAGCTCCCCTGCATCCTCGGCCTTCTCCGCAAGGGGACGGTGATCTTCACCACCTTCGTGACCGGTGTCGCGGACCGGCTGGCCGCGGAGGCCCGCCGCGCCGGCTTCACGGTCGGCCTGTTCACCGGCGACGATAAGGACGGCCTGGAGCCGTTCCTGCGGGGAGAGTTAGACGTGCTCGTCGGCTCCGAGCCGGTGGGCACCGGAGTGGACGGGCTCCAGAAGGTAGCCAACCGGCTGATCTTCGCCGCGCTGCCGTGGACCAGCGCCCACTACGACCAGGTGGTCGGCCGCTTGCACCGGCAAGGGGGCGCCTTCGACAAGGTCGAGGTCGTCGTGCCCCTCGTCGAACTTCGCGACGGGAAACGAGTCTGGTCATGGGACCGCTTGCGACTCGACCGGATTCGTTTCAAGCGAACTCTGGCCGATGCCGCCGTTGATGGGGTGATTCCGGAAGGCAAACTGCCGTCGAAAGACGAAATGCAGGCCCACTCCCTGCGAGCGCTCCAGCTGTGGATCGATCAGGTGACTGGAACAGCCGATGCGACCCAACCGATCTGACCGGGGCGGCGATTTCGTCCTTCTCACAAGAACCCGGCCGGCGCCGTTCTCTCCCGGTGCCGACCGGGCTCGTAGGTTCTTCCAAACAACGACTTTCCCGACGGCACGATCATCTCTCCGGCCCACTGGGAAGCGGAATGGCGATCAATTTCAAGTCGTCCCGCACGTCGGTTCGATATACTCCTTTCGAGGGGTTTCGGCTGGTTGTCGATGACTTCCAGGCATCTGACACGGACCCGAGACCGTGACGGCAACGGACCTTGCAAACGCGCACGTTCCCCTGGACAATCCTTCCATCTCTTGAGAAGGGCGAAGGGTTGGAAGTTTTCCACTTCCTCCGAAAGAGCGGGAGACGGCAACCACCGGTCGATTCCTAAACGGAACCGCCGGGCATTCCGACAGCCTTAACGCCTGTTCCCGCAACCGGAGTCCAACGTGGGCAAGCCGTTCGCTACCGAACTCGACGCACTGCCGCACACCTACGCCTGGGCTTTGACCGAACCGATCGAGAACCTGGCCAACGCCGTTCGCGCGCTGGCTGGCTTGCCGCTCCTTGCCGTCGGGTCCGGCGGCTCGTTTACCGCCGCCCAACTCGCCTGCGAACTCCACCGCGCTCACACGGGGTACTTAGCTCAGGCGCTGACTCCGCTCCAAGCGGTCGCGTCACCGATCCGCCTGCGAGATCTCGCCATCCTGTTGCCAACCGCAGGCGGGAAGAACCCTGACGTCCTTGGCTCGTTCCGCCGACTCGTCGCCCGCGAGCCGAGGCGGCTTCTGGTCTGGTGCGCCAACCCTGGTTCACGTCTTTCCAGTCTCGCCGCCAAGTACGATTTCGTCGAGATGCAGGAATTCGCGCTGCCGCCCGGCAAAGATGGATTCCTCGCGGTGAATTCACTGCTGGCGTTTGCCGTCCTTCTCAGTCGGGCGTATGGGAACGTGAGCGGCGGTGGGTCACCGTTGCCTCCTTCATTTGAAGCCCTGGTTGGGACTGAAAGTTCGGAAGGCCTTGAGCGCCGCTGGCAACATCTCTGGGATCGACAGACCCTCGTCGTACTCCACGGCCCCGCGACGCTTCCGGCGGCGATCGACATCGAGTCGAAGTTTACCGAGGCGGCTCTCGGGTCGGTCCAGGTCGCTGACTTCCGTCATTTTGCCCACGGGAGACACCACTGGATCGCCAAGCGCCGCGCGGATACTGCCGTTCTGGCGTTGACGTCGGAAGACGACCGGCACATCGCCGATCCCTTGCTCGCGCTACTCCCGGCAGACGTGCCTGTTACCCGCATCGACGTTCCCTTTACCGGCTGGCTCGCCGGTCTCGCGGCGATGGTCCGGAGTTTCTTTCTTGTCGGCAGCGCGGGCCGTGTCCGGGGGATTGACCCGGGGAAACCGGGCGTTCCCCCCTTCGGTCGGAAGATTTACCGGCTCGACGCGTATCGCGAACGTCAATCTCCTGGCGATGTTCCGCCGGATGAAGCCGTCGCTATCGAGCGGAAGGCTGGCACCGGGCTAGCCGGCCTATCTGCCTTGGGCCGTCTGCCGTGCTGGCGTGCGGGATACCAGGAGGCTCGGCGGTTGCTGGCTGAAACAGCGTATTGCGGTTTGGTCGTGGATTACGACGGCACACTCTGCGACGAGCGGGAACGATACGGCCCGCTGCCGGCCGAGATCGCCCGCCACCTTTCGCGCCTGCTCCGCGGTGGCACCATGCTGGGCGTGGCCACCGGCCGCGGAAAATCCGTGCGTGAAGCGCTCCAGAAGGCGTTGCCGGCTCGGCTGTGGAAGCAGGTCGTCGTCGGCTATTACAACGGGGCTGACGTCGGATCGCTCGCGGATAATACGTGCCCCGACGGGACGGATGCCGTTCTGCCGGAGTTGCAGTCTCTTGCCGACCGCCTCCGTGCCGACCCTCTTTTCTCCTCGGGGTACAGCATTACCTGCCGCCGGAGGCAGATTTCCCTCGCGCCCGTGGGCGGAATTCTTCCTTCATGTCTGTGGGACCTCGTTCAAGCCCAGCTGCTTTCTTTATCTCCCACATCCGGAGCCGTTGCCCTGCGCTCGGGGCACTCCGTCGATCTCATCGCCCGCGGTGTCTCCAAACTGGCCGTCGTTGAAAAAGTCCGCCAATTGGCCGGCGGAGCCGACGTAGAACCTGTCCTTTGCATGGGGGACCGCGGACGCTGGCCGGGGAATGACTTTGCCCTGCTGGCCAGTCCCCACGCGTTGAGTGTCGATGAGGTCTCGCCCGACCCGGGCGCGGCCTGGAACCTGGCGCCGCCGGGGCACCGGGGCCGTCAGGCGGCGCTCGGCTACCTCCGCCGCCTACGTACCGCGCGCGGCGGAATCTTGCGGCTTCTCTGGGATAGAGCCGGGAAGAAACAGCAATGAACCAGGAATTCATCCTCGGGAAGCTGAGCGAACTCATGGGCTGGGACGAGGACCGATCCCGGTCCGAGTTCTCCTGGCTGCGCTTGTTGTCGCGCATGAAGTACGATGGCTACCAGGACTTCCTTGCGGGCATGCGCTTCATCGAGAGCTTCTGCGACTGGCTCCAGCAATTCGCCGCGGACGAGCGAGAGGACGCCTACGCCTTCGTCCGCGGCCACCTGGTCTTCATCGGGCCCTCGGAGATGCGGCACCTGGTCGAGCTGTTCTACCCGGAAACGGTGGCGCCCCGGCTGGTGCGCGAGGTGGCGGGAGCCCGGCGGATCCCGCGTTATATGGTCTGGGCGGACGCCGAGGCCACTCGGCTCTACGAAACGCTCCTCAAGAAGACCCTGTTCATCGAACTGAGCGACGGCGCCCGAATTGACATCTTCCGCCGCGCGAACGCGGGCGTCATTGGCAACGAGCAGATCGTGACCGCCCCCCGCATCAGTCGGGCGAAGTGGGACGAGTTGTTGAAAGATCTTCGGAAAGTCACGAATAACCCCGAAGAACGGTTCGCTCTCGTTTACCTCGTTGATGACTTCACGGCCAGCGGGACTACTCTGCTGCGCGAAGAGGAAGGGGCGTGGAAGGGAAAACTCTGGCGATTCTGGGAGGACGTAGAGCGGGAAGGCGTGCTGGGAACGCACTTCGAGGAAGACTGGAAACTGTGCGTCCACCATTACGTCTCGACACACCGGGCGGATGCCACCGTCCAGGAACGCGTCGAGGCGGTGCGAGCGGCCAAGGGCGCGGGGAAGTGGTTCGGGGCGGTGGAGTTCAGTCGGGGGATGCAACTACAGCCCGATTTCCCGGTCCGCCTCGCGGAACACCCCCGCTTCGCGGCACTGGTCGAGAAGTATTACGACAATTCGATCGAGGACCGGCATATGCAGAAGGGGGGAGAGAACGCCCGTCTCGGCTTCGGGCAGTGCGCCCTGCCGCTGGTCCTGGAGCACAACACGCCCAACAATTCGATCGCACTTTTGTGGGCGGAGACGACCGGAGGCGTGGGCCGACATGCGATGCGCCCCCTCTTCCGGCGGCGCCAGCGGCACCTGTGAGGGGCGAGAAGGAGAGGCAGCGATGGAAAACCCGTTCTTGCGGCGGGCGACCGAATTTCTGCGGGACGACGAAGCGTTCCTCGCCATCGTCAGCCCCGAGCCGGTGACCTACTTTCTCGGCCGGCCAGGGCAGAGCGGCGCCCTGTACGACCGGCTGGTGTTGCTGCGGGGCACGCCGGGCAGCGGCAAGACCACCCTGGCACGCCTCTTCGAGTTTCCCACGCTCGCCACCGTCCTCCGCAACCAGGGCTTTACCGGCCACAAGGATCTGTTTGCGGCCCTGTGTGCGTGCGGAGCGCTGCGGGATGAGCGTGCCGCGATCGTTGGGTGTCGCATCCCCCTGGAAACGGACTACCGCGACTTCTGGGAGTTTCCTTACGCCGACGAACTCAAGGCGAACCTGATGACGGCCCTGCTCCAGGCCCGGACTGTCCTCGGTTGGTTCCGCCATCTCCGGGGGGCGGGCATCCCCGCCCAGGACGTGCGCCTCGTGACGCGGCCGGAGGCGCGTGAGGTTCTCGACACGATCGGCGGGACGGAGGGCGAGTCCGTCCGCGCCCGGGCGGCCGCCGTGGAAAACGCCATTTACAAGGTGATGACCGCGCTCGTCGCCCCTGCCGAGTCCCAACTTCAGCCGGAAGTGATCTCCCCGTACCGCCCGTTCGACATTATCGACCGAGTCTCGATCCCGGGAGAGACCCTGGGTGGATCTGGGAGAATCGATCTGCTGCCGTTGGCCATCTTCGACGATGCCCATGTCCTTCACCCGGCGCAGTTCCGAGCCCTGGAACGGTTCCTGGTGCGGCGCGAGCTGCGCGTCGCCCGGTGGATGATCGCCCGCTTTGACGTGCTCCTCCCGCAAGAAGCCCTGGCGGCGGCGATCGAGGACCGTTCCGATCCGGCCGAATTCCCCGGCATCACGGCTGACCGCGACACCGAAGTCATCCTGCTGCAGAGCTCCGGCACACGGCGGGCCGAGCGGACTCGCTTCCGGAACATGGCGCGGGATATGGCCGGACGCTACCTGCGCCGCGTCTCCCTCCTCAACGATCGCGGCCTGACCGTTCTCGGGAACCTGCTCGGCGACGGCGACACTCCGGTCACCGCGGGCCGCCTGAAGGAACTCGAACAACGGGTAAACGCCGCGCAGCGCCGCCTGCGCATTGCCGACGCCCAGCGGCGGACGTTCGAGGAGCAGATTGACACATATTGGGGGGAAGGCACGCCCGTGCCCGAGGACGTGAAACTCGGCATGGTCCAGGTGATGATGCACCGCTACGACGTTCGCCGCGTGCGTGCGGCTCCCTCCTTGTTCGACGGTGAAACCGAGCCTGAAACGGAGAAGTCTGTCGTGGTCCCGGCGAATGATTCCGTCTTCGAGGCGGGGATGTTCCAGCTCTTTCACCACTTCGAGCGGCCTTATTACTACGGCATCGACGACGTCTGCGACGGCAGCTCGGAGAACGCCGAACAGTTTCTACAACTGTCCGCCGTCCTCGTCGAGACCATCGCGACGCGGGTCGCCCGGGCGAAGCCGCCGACGCTCCCGCCGGCCGTCCAGCATAAGTTGCTCCGCGAGCGTTCCGGCAAGATCGTCGAGGCGTGGAATTTTCCCCACGACGAGGCGGTCCGACGTCTGGTCCAGCTCATCGCCGAGCGTTGCTTGCAGCGCTCGCTCGAACCGAATGGGGCGGTGATCGCCAACGCCTTCGGCATCCTCCAGGCAGAGTTCGACAACTTGGCAGAGGCGCTGCCGGACTTCGCCCGCGTCCTCCAGTTCGCCGTGGCCTACAACGCCATCACTCTCGTCCCCCACCATTCGTGCAAGCTCAAGGAATGGTGCTTGCTCGAACTCGGAGGGATGGTTCTCCTCAAGTACGGCCTGACCCTCAAGCGTGGCGGGTTCATCGAAGGGAGTGCGGCCGAACTCGCGGGACTACTCGCGGAGGGCAACCCATGAGCCCGAGGCCGCGTTGGGACCGCTGCGTCAGCCACCGCGCGGGGGCGGCGGAGGAATTCGTCCGTGAGTACTTCGGACGGGCCGATCGCCGACCGAAACTCATCGCCGGGGCGGGCTTCGACCCCCGCTCTACCCGGTTTGCCGAACTGCTGTCGGGGGTCGCAGGGGACAGGGTCTCTGGACTGTTTCTCCGCGAACAACGGCCTTCTCCCCGGCCGGAACTGCTCCGCTGCGCCGAGGAGAACGAGCAGCGGCTGCTACAACTCATTCCTTCGAGCAGTGTAGAACAGTTCGAGGTCTTCGCCGTCGATAATGCACCGGTGGGCGGGCGCCGCGCCGTCGCCCTCCTCAGCCGGGTGCTCGCGCTGGAGGGTGTGACCGACCTGATCCTGGACTGCAGCGCCCTGTCCGTCGGTGTCTTTTTCCCCATCGCGAAATTCTGCAGCGAGCGCGTACTTCAAGAAAGGCAATGCCCCAACCTCCACTTGGTCGTCCTGGATGACCCGCGCATAGACGATGTGATCGAAGTCACGCCCTGCGGCAAGGCCAGTCCGCTGCACACGTTTCACGGCGGGCTCGGCAACACGGCCTTCGACCGCGCGGCAAAACTGTGGCTTCCCCAACTCGGGCGCGGCAAGAGGGAAGTTCTGAAGCTGATCCACCAGTTTGTGCAGCCACACGCCGTCTGCCCGATCCTCCCGTTTCCCGCGACCCACCCCCGTTCCCCGGACGCGCTGATCGAGGAATACGGGGATTTGTTCGAGACCATCAGCGACCCCTTTGAACCGACGTGGCAGGTCGATGCTCGCGACATCATTTACGCCCACGAGAAGAGTCCGTTGGACCTCTACCGATCGCTTCTGCGCATCGACGACGCACGACGCCGCGTGTTTGCGGAGATGGGGGGGTCTCAGGTGATCCTCTCCCCGGTCGGCAGTAAGGCACTCGCCGCGGGTATGTTCATGGCCGCGCTGGAACGCGACTTCGCCGTTGTCTCCGTCGAGTCGATTGCGTACAAGGCGGCCCCCTCGGCGCTCCAGCAGCAGGACGGCGCGCGCGGGGAGTATGTCCACATCTGGCTCCACGGCGACGCATACGCTCCGCCCCGCGACGAGAAGGGACCGGCTCCATGAAACGATCGAAACAAGAATCCCGAGAACGGCCAGCGAAGCGGCCGGCGTGCCCCAGTGTTCTCGGGACCGGCCTGCTCGCCCTGGACGTGGTCGTGAGCGAAGTCAGCGGCGAGCCTCCCCGTTCCTGGGCGGGCGGGACTTGTGGGAACGTCCTCATTGCCTTGAGTTACCTTGGCTGGCAGTCCCGGCCGGTCGCGCGCCTCCGCTCCGGCGCTGCCGCCGATCGGATCCTCGCCGACCTGAAGCATTGGGGGGTATCTGACCAGTTCATCAGCGTCGCCGAGGACGGCAGCACACCCGT
>JBBQPD010000104.1:0-11275 GCA_038331535.1 Gemmatales bacterium
TCGGAGCAGGAACGATGGTTTTCATGTCAGGTCTCCTGAAACAGGCTCCGTCATCCTACAACGGCTGACGCAGTGATTTCAACTGCTCGCGCTCCGATACGACCGCAGCGCCCGGAAGTAGAACCAGCGGCTGCGCGCCGGCCTTTCAGGAGGAGGGGCCGAGTACTTCTTGGTACTGCGGAGGGACATCGTCCCAGGCGGCCATGTACGTCGCTTCCAGCGGAACCCGCACATAGTTCTCTCTGGTGAGAAAGAGCGGCATCTGCGGGATCGGTCCGCCGATGGCGAAATGTTCGACGAATGCCTCGACGACAGCTCCACCGACGTACGAAACGACGGTCGACCGACGCTCGCCGCTCAGGACGTAGTCCTCGGTGCCGATCTCGTTCAGAACGGCACTGTGGATACCGTGAGGGTCGCGGGGACCAGGAGGGTGGACGTCAATCAGCAGCAGGTGAACCCCGCCGTCGAGAGCCGCCACGGCCTTGTCCAGAAAAGACCGGATGGCGTGCCGACTCGATTTGTTCCCCGCCGACAGCACCTCAATCATCGCCACGATACGGTCGTCGCTCGTGTGCCGGATCACGACGGTTCGCTGAAGGCGAGCGTAGGAATCACGTGCGATGGTCGCACGGGCGTGGACGATCGGAGGCGATTCGGTCAGCGTCGCGGTTCCGGAAAGAGAACCTTCCGGCTCCGGTTTCGGTCCAGCTGTCTGCAGCGTCAGTTCGTCCGGCGCGCCGAGGTCGCCGCTCACTTGCTCGGCCATGACGTAGTAGCCCTTCGGAAGGAGTCCGTTCTTCAGGGCGCGTTTGATCTCCAACACCCAGGAGTAATGAAAATCGTGGAACGTCCCATCGCTGACACGTGTCCAGTCATGCACCGGCATAACGTTGCTCCGTCGCGTGAGAAGGTTCGGAACCGGCAGGTGTTGTATTTTTTGACGAGCCGCGACCGTCAGGGAGCGCGGGGATCAGCGCTCCCTGACGGTCGCAGCTCGTAGAACCCACTTCTGTGACAAACGCTAACTACTCGCGCTCCGATACGACCGCAGCGCCCGGAAGAAGAACCAGCGGCTGACCGCCAGGAACACCGCCGTCGCCACGACGGTCCAGGCGACGGTCCACGGGTCGAAGAACTCGCGCACGATGACGCTCGCCGGCACGTTCACCACCAGCAGCATCGGCAGAACGTACCAGAACAGGCGCCGCAGAATTTCGGCCCAGAAGTAATCGCGGTACACCTCGCGCGGGTAGCGCATCACCGTCGTCGCCAGCCACCACAGTTCCATCAGGCTCTGGTTGCGCATCAGCCACACCGACGACGAGGTCAGAATCAGCAGAAAGCTGTACGCCAGTGCCACGCCGCACAGGAACAGGGCGAAGAACAGCAGTGCGTCCGGCAGGCTGAACTGCCAGGCCAGCCCGCTCAGTCCACGGCCCATGACCAGGGCGCCGAGGAGCAGCTTCGGCGCCGTGGACCAGTCGAGCTTTCGGCAGGTGATGAGGAATTGTTCGTCGATCGGCTGGAGCAGATAGATGTCGAGGCCGCCGCTGCGGACGAGGTCGGCGAAGTCGGTGCAGTTCTCCAGGAACAACGTCTCGATGACGCCTTCCAGGGCGTAGTAACAGCCGAGGAAGATCATGTACTGGTCGCGGCTCCAGCCAGCGACGCTCTGGGTGTAGCCGAAGACGGTGTCGTAGAAAACAAGCAGGATGCCCAGCCAGAGCAGCTCGACCAGGATCTTCAGGATGAAATTGCCGCGGAAGGCCAGTTCGTTCACCAGCGAGAAGCGGGCGAACGCGCCGAAGAGCCGCAGGTATCGAGTGATGCCGCCCATAAAACTCAGTAATGAGGACTGAGGACTGAGGACTGAGTTAAGAATACTCAGTCCTCAGTCCTCAGTCCTCATTACTACTCTTTGGAGTACAGCGCCGCTGTCGTGAACAGCGCGTCGAAGCGCTCGACGACGTGCCAGCCCGGCGGCGCCAGGCGCGCGGCGCCGTCCCAGCGCTCCTGCGACGGCGCTTCCTGCGAGAACACGACCCAGACGCGCTCACCGGAGCGTAACGTCTCGTCGTCCGGCAGGTGGAACGCGGGACCGAGATGGCGGAAGTAGTAGAGGTGCGTCCAGTCGTTGCCGGTGACTGGGTCGTCGGTCTGGCGATGCGCCTCCACGAAGGCGGCGGCGCTGGCGTTGTCGGCGCGCGGCCAGGGCGTGACGACGCGCAGCAGCGACACGCCGACCGGCATCAGCAGAAACAGCACCAGTGCGGCCGCCGCCAGACGGTGTCGAGCGCCCAGCCACGCAAGGGCCGGTGGGACGGCCGACGCGGCCAGCAGCAGCACCGCCGGCGCGGCGAAGATCATCACGCGCACGCCGCCGTAAGGGTAGCGGTGCAGAAAAGACGCCAACAGCGCCAGCCCGACTGGCAGGCCAAGCAACACCACCACGTCGCGCCGTCCCTGCCGCCAGAACAGTGCGCCGCCGACGAAGGCCAGCACCATCAGCCCCTGGCCCAGCGGTTTGCAGGCGTAGCGCCCCACCTCCAGCGTCGAGGCGGTCACCCATAGTGGCAATGTCCAGGGCCTATTCCAATCGGGAAAGCAGGCCGTCCAGTCGCCGTGGATGACAGGGTCGTGCTGTGCCTTCGCCGGACCGAGGACAAGGGCGAGAAACGCGATGCCGACCGACGCCGTCAGAACGCCATAGGCGGCGAACGTCCCAGGCCGGCGCTCGCGCCAAACTTCCGGCAGCAGAGCCATCATCACGCCGCCATAGAGGAAGCAGGCGGGGTAGCTCAACCACAGTAGCGCCGGCGCGAGCAGCGCCAACACGATCAACGTTCGTGTCAGCTTCGCGTTTCGCGCGCGCGCAACGTAAACGAATAGGAGGATCGTCGCGGCGAGAACGTCGAAGGTATAAGACTTGGCTTCGCAGGCGTGCCACGACAGCTGTTCGGAGCAGGCGAACAGCAGTACTGCCCAGGGCACGGCGGCCGGCGCCAGAAGACGGCGGGCGATCGGAACCATCAGCAGCAAGGCGGCACAGCTAGCGAGAAAACAGGGCAGGCGCAGCGCCAGCGGCTCGTCGCCGAGCGTCAGGCTCACCGATTTTTCGAGCCACAGGAACAGCGGTGGGGCGGCCTCGTGAAAGCGCAACGGTCCCAGCAGTGCGGCATAATCCTTATCGAGGACGTTAACGATCAGAGCGGCCTCGTCGTGCCAGACCGCCGGGCCGCGCAGGTAGTGATAGCCCCGCAAGCCCAGCCCCAGCAGCAGCGCCGCCGTCACCCACGACATCCCTGTCCGCATGATGTCACTCCCTATAGCCCCCGGCGTGCCGGGGGTGCGACGTTCCCCCCGGCAAGCCGGGGGCTATATGAATACCCACATGGGGCCGGCCGCGACAAGGCCGGATCGGGACGTCATAACCTACTTGACCCTCCCTTCTACCCCACGGAAGGGTTGAGTGATGCCACGCGCGGCGGAAATCATTTTTGCCCGCAGGCTTGTGTCAACCTAGAATAAAGGGTAGGTAGCCGATTATAATTGCTTTCCGCCCGACGCCGGTCCGCGGACGAAACGATTGCCTCCCACTCCGAGGGTCATCATGAGCAAAGAGTTGATGGAACTCGTTCTGCCCCGGATGGCGAAACGTCTCGACCGCCAACTGCGGCGCTATCGCGCCGGCCGGCTCAACGACGACGAGTTTTCGGCCAAGTTCGAGACGCTGCTGCAACAGCAGTTCAACTGGCTCGCCAACCAGGGCATTCCCGAAGTGGACGCCGCCGTCGCCGTTCATGGAGCGGTTCTGGTTTTGAGCAGCCCCGGCCTACGGGCCGAGGCCGCCGAACAAGGTGTGCCGCTGGAAACGATCGAGTTTGAGGCGGTCAAAGCTGCCGCCGCGGATGTGTCGCAGAACTATCGGCTCAGCAAGCTGCGGGCCATCAAACGCATCAGCGCCATCGTGTCGCAGTATGCGGAGTAATTCCCACCGCTTGCGGCTTAGCGGAGTAGCCGCCAAGCCGCAAGCGGCAATTACTTATTCAAATCCTTGATCAACTCCTGAATCTTCTTGACGTTCGCCGTGATGCCCGTGTTGGTGTCGGCGTACTCCACGTTTAACACTTCCCAACTGTCCTTGTTCGACGAATCGATCTTGACGACGATGTCGGCGACATAGCGCTTGCCGGTGACGACGCCGTAGTACTCCATCTTGATCGCCAACTCGGTGCGGTTGAGCTTGGGAGTGGTGTACTCGTATTTGAGCAGCGCGACCTTCTTGGCCGTCGTGTGGGCGGCGTGGATGATCGCCTCGCCGACGCTCGCCACGAACTGTTTTTCGCTGTCGCCGCGTTTCTTGAACGTGACGTCGTCGGCTGCGCCCGCTGTCCCGGCCAGCAATAGGACGGCGCCGGCCATCAGCGACACTTCGCGAAGGATTCTCGTCATGGTCAATGCCCCCTTCATAAACTCGATTAGCCCCTTTCCCGGACGCCTCTTCTCTCCGTTACGTTAAACCGTCCGGGCGCGGCGAGCAATCCCTTTTCCGGAGGAAAGAGTTCCTCTGCTGTTTCGGCCGCGGCAGGGTGCCGCCAGCCGGAGCCTGTCCGCACCAGGGCGACGCCGGCCAGGATGACTACCATGCCGCCGAGCACTCGCGCCGACAGCGTCTCGTTCGCGATCAGCCAGCCGACCAGCAGCGCGACAACCGGGTTCACGTAAGCGTAACTGCCGGCCAAGGGCGTCGAGACGTGGCCCAACAGCCAGGTAAACGCCACGAAGCCGATCAAGGAGCCGACGACCAGCAGGTAAAAGAACGCGGCCACCGCACCCGGCGTGAAGCGCTCGGCGGTCAGTCCTTCCGCTTGACCCAGACAGCAGCCGAGAAAGACCAGGCTGGCGCCGCCGAAGGTCATTTGCCACGCCGCGCTGGCGAGAGGCGAGGCGGCTACCCGGCGCCGCCGTTGCAGCGAGGCGCCGACTGCCCAGGAAATCGCCGAGCCGATCACCAACAGATAGCCGACGCCGACGGTCCCGGTGTGGGCGTTCAGCTTGTCCGCCGTCAGTAGCACGACGCCGGCCAGGCCGAGCAGCAGGCCGAGCCAGCCTCGAACCGTCAATCGTTCTCCTGTCGAGCAAGCGGTTTCGAGCAGGGCCATCCACAACGGTGTCGTCGCCACCAACACCGAAGTGATGCCCGACGGCACAGTCTGTTGAGCGACGTTGACGAGCCCGTTGCCGCCGACGAACATGCAGACCGCGACGAGCCACGTCCATCCGAAGTCGCGGCCGGTCATCGTCGCCCGCCGGCCGGTCAGTTTCAGAAACCCGAGCAGCACCAGCCCCGCGAGCAAAAGGCGCGTTCCACCGAAGAGGAATGGCGGCAGCGTCTTGACGCCTTCGCCAGTCGCGAGGTAGGTGGTGCCCCAGGAGACATAGAGCAACCCAAGCGCGAGGGTGACACGCCAGGGCGAGGGATGAGGTGGTGAGGAAGGCATCCGGCGGGGTTTCCTGAGACGGCCGTTTCATGTACAAGACAATGAAATGATAGGAAAGGGAACGAGGAGGTTCGCAGTGTTTGTTGACCTTCAGGTTGTCAGCATCCTACGGCCTACGACCGTTCGAAGGTCAAAGCTGACAGCTATCAGCTATCAGCTTTTTCTGGTTCTCTAGCGCCACCGGGACACGAGCGGATGGATTGGTGACATTCGGCTAAACCAATTGTCACTCCGGCAGCGGTTTCCCGTGCGTCTCCGGTGCCAGCCAGATGATGCCGATACCCACCACATAGATCAGGCTCATGACCGAACAAGCCTTCGGGTAGTTGCCGTCAAAGACGCCCTGCATCAGCGCTGACGTTTGCAGCGCACCGATCGCGGCGAGAATTCGGCCGTAATTATAGCCGAAGCCCTGGCCGGTAGCGCGGACGCGAGTGGGGAACAATTCGGGCAGATAGAGCGGCAGCCAGCCGTAGAACGACGCCGTGCAAGCGCCGGCTAGCGCCGCCGTGAACAGGAACCAGGTGCCGTATACTTGCTCTTCGCGGAAGAACAGCCAGCACGAGCCGAGCGAAGCTAAGCACAGCACGACGTACGCGAGCCTCCGCCCTTGCCAGCCGGCCAGCAGTGCTCCCGCCAGACAGCCGACGATAGCCCCCGTTGCCGACCAGAATTGCGTCCACTCCTTCGCGCCAGCCATCTTGGTCAGTTTGTTCGCCCAGGTTGGCCCCCACTGGATCGATGCCCACGTCCCCAGTAACGGCACGCCGCTGATGCACGCCGCCAGCAGCATCGTTCGTAGCGTCTTTCCGGAGAAACCCGCCGGGTTCTGCGATCGTCCCAGGTAGCGGAAGATCGGGAACAAAAACCCAAGCGTCACCAGGACGACGCCGAGCAGCGTGCCGACGATGCGGAGCGGCCAGCCGGGGTCGAACAGCCACAACAGCAGAATGCCCCAGGCGACGGCGGCGCCGAACAGGACGCCGAACAGATCGCGCCCCTCCCAGGCAGACGTCCGCCCCGTGCCGCGCTCCTCTTCCCAGCGCTCGGACTCCGGCACGAACATGCGGATGAAGAACGTCAATGCTGCCGGCAGCGTGCCGAGGACCATCATCAGGCGCCAACCGGTCCAGGACTGCGACAGGCCAAGTTCGAGAAGGTTGCCGCGCAGCGAGGACACGCCGAGGCTGAGCATCGAGACGAGCAAATAGCCGGCATTGGCCGCGGCGCCGATCAGCCCGGCTAGAAGTGCGCGCGAGCGACCGCCCCAGACCTCCATAACCAGGGCCACGCCAAGCGACCACTCGCCGCCCATGCCGAGCGCCGCCAGGAAGCGCACGGCGACAATTTGCCAGGGCGCTATTGCGAAGCCTCCCAAGCCGCTGACCAGGGCATAGGTGAGAATGCTGAAGGTCATGGCGCGAACACGGCCGAGGCGGTCGCCGAGCCAGCCGAAGAGGACGCCGCCGGTCGCTGCCCCGATGAGAAAGGCGGCGATGGCCAGAGAGTTCCATAAGCCGATCAGGTTCTCCCGCTCCGGCGTGATGTCCGCGCCGGCGAAGCCGAGCAGGTCGATGAGCGCCGGCCGGGAGATGACCGGAAACAGGCCCATCTCGAAGCCATCGAACAGCCAACCGAGCAGAGCGGCGACCAGGACCATCCATTTGCCGCGGCCGGGAGTCGGTTCGCCCATGATGACTGGCTTCCTTTCGCGAAACGGCAAGCCGCGTACGCGCCTTAAACCTTACCGATCATCTTCTCGAATTCCGCCTCGGTAAGCACCTTGACGCCCAGCGCCTTCGCCTTGTCGAGCTTACTCCCCGCGCTCTCGCCGGCCAGGACGTAGTCCGTTTTCCCTGAGACGCTGCCGGACGCCTTGCCGCCCAGCGATTTGATTAGCTCCTCCGCGTCGTCGCGGCCGTAGTTCTTCAGCGTCCCCGTCACCACGAACGTCTTGCCCGCCAGCACCGCGCCGCCCGCCGGCGCCGCCTTCGCGTCTTCCGTTAGCTTGACGCCTAACTCGCGCAACTCGCGCACCAGCTTTTCGCCATCGACGCTGTGCAGGAAGTCGTAAACGCTCTCGGCCCGCGTCGGGCCGAAGCCCTTGATCTTGGCGATGCGCTCCTTCGACGCCGCCAGCAGGTCGTCGATATTGGGAAACTCGGCGGTCAGCAGCTCCGCCATGCTCTCGCCGACCATCGGAATGCTCAGCGACGCCAGCAGCCGGGTAAGGCCGCGCGACTTGCTCGCCGCGATGCCGTCGAGAAGGTTCTGTGCCGACTTCTTGCCGACGCGCTCCAGCGTCAGCAGCGGGTCGAGCGTCAGCCGATACACATCCGCCAACGACTTCACCAGGCCGCTCTGCACCAGCTGCTTGACGATCTCCTCGCCCAGTCCCTCGATGTCCATGCGGCTGCGCTTCCCGAACGATTCCAGTCGTGCTTGCAGTTGGGCCGGGCAATTCGCCCCGGTGCAGTAGTAGCGCGTGTCATCCGTCATCGTCGGCGCGGCGCAGACGGGACACTTGTCGGGAAACTTGAACGACTTCTCCTTGCCCGTGCGCACCTCCTTCACGACGCCGACGACGTAGGGAATGATTTCGTTCGCCTTGATAACGACGACCTGATCGCCGATGCGCACGTCTTTTTCGCGGATCTGGGCGGCGTTGTGCAGGGTGGCGTTCGACACCGTCGTTTGGCACAGTTCGACTGGGGGGTCGAAACTGGCCGTCGGCGTCAGCACGCCGTCCTTGCCGACGCTCAACTCGATGCTTTTGATGCGCGTGATCGCCTGCTCCGTCTCGAACTTGTACGCCGTCGCCCAGCGCGGCGCCTTTGAGGTGACGCCGAGCCGCTCCTGCTGGGCGAAGTTATCGACCTTGATGACCATCCCGTCGGTGTCGTAGTCGAGGCCGTGCCGCTTCTCCGCCCAGGTCTGGACGTAGTCGATGACGCCGTCGATGTCGTCGAACGCCTGAATGTGCGGGTTCACCGGGAAGCCGTACTTCCGCAGCAAGTCGAGCGCCTCGGTGTGCGTCTTGACCGTGACACCTTCGTGGGCGCCGAGCGAATAGCTGAACAGACGCAGGCGGCGTTTGGCGCATTCCTTTGAGTCGAGGAGTTTGAGCGAGCCGGCGCTGAAGTTGCGCGGGTTGGCGGCGACGGCCTCGTCCCTGGCCTTGCGCTCCTGGTTCATGCGCACGAAATCGGCGCGCGACATGTAGACTTCGCCGCGCGCTTCCAACAACTTCGGCGGCTTGTCGGTCATGAGCCGCAGCGGCTGGTTGCGGACGGTCTTGAGGTTCTGTGTCACGTCGTCGCCATGCTCGCCGTCGCCGCGCGTGGCGCCCAGGGTGAAGACGCCGCCCTCGTAGGTCAATGAGATGGCGACGCCGTCGATCTTCAGCTCGACGACGTAGCGCACCGGCTCGCCCTTCTTGAGGAGCTTGCGGACACGGTTGTCGAAGTCACGCAGGTCGTCGGGGCTGTTGCACTTATCGATGGACAGCATCGGCCGGCGGTGCGTGACAGTCGTGAAACCGTCGATCGGCTGGCCGCCGGGCCGCTGCGTGGGGCTGTCGGGCGTGACCAACTCGGGGTGGGCCGCTTCGAGCCCCTCTAGCTCGCGAAGTTGGCGGTCGAACTCGAGGTCGGAAATCTCCGGCTTCGCCTCGACGTAGTATTTGTAGTTGTGGTGGTTGAGAAGTCGGCGCAACTCTTCGGCCCGTTTAGTGGGGGATGCGGCCATCAAATCACCGTGGAAAGGAGGAAGGATGAAGGTAAGAGGATCGGATTCATCCTTCATCCTTTCGGCGGATTGTCGCCTCCGCCCGTTCCTTTTTCAAGCTACGTAGGCGATCGAGGCCCATGCTCGCCAGGCCGAAGACCGTCATAACCGCCAGTTCGCAGAGCAGCCAGGTGCCGCCGTCGCGGCGCAGCGAGTCCCTCATCGGCGAAGGCGGCGGTGGCTGACCGGCGTCCGTGGCCTTCTGTTCCAGAACGGGGACAATGCCGTAAGCGAGGGCGGTGAGGACGAACAACAGGCTGGCGACCAGGAGCAGCAGGTAGAACGCATTGTGCGGCTCGCGCGGTGTAGACATGGCGGCCTCCCGAGACCGCCGCTTGCGGCTTCGCTGGAACGAGTTGCGAAGCCGCAAGCGGCAATCAACTCCCCACCACCCACGGCGCATCGACGGGTTGATACGCGGCCAGCTCTTCCGGCCGGAACCACAGGTTGATCTCCGTCGCGGCGTTCTCCGCGGAATCGCTGCCGTGAATGAGGTTGTTCTGCACGCTGATCGCGTAGTCGCCGCGAATGGTGCCCGGCACAGCCTTCGTGCCGTCCGTCGGCCCCATCAGGTTGCGGACGACGGCGACGGCTTCGCGCCCTTCCAGGACGACGGCGACGACTGGCCCGGACAGGATGAACTTTAGCAGCGTCTCGTAGAAAGGCCGGCTCTTGTGAACGGCATAGTGCGCCTCGGCCAACTCGCGACTGGCCTGCACCAGTTTCAGGCCCGCCAGGCGCAGGCCCTTCTGCTCGAAGCGCTGAACGATGGCGCCGATCAGTCGGCGCTGAACGCAATCGGGTTTGAGTAAGACGAGCGTTTTTTCCATGAGTCGGTCGCTGCTCCCTCGGGTCAAATGAGGTCTTGTTGATCGAGGGAGTATTCTATTAGCCCAAAGCGCAAGCGAGGGAATACGACCCGTCGCTGGCGCTCCGGGTTGGTAAGGGGCTGTGCCGATGTACACGAATGCTTCACCGTTCATTCATCAGGAATATCGAAGTGCGAATGTATCAATACGCATGTCATCCGATCCGTAGTTGCCGGAACCATCACTCGGTCCCGGTCGGGGAGAGCACACATGCGCAAAAGAAATGGCTTCACGCTGATCGAGCTACTGGTGGTGATCGCCATCATCGCCGTTCTCATCGGGCTGTTGCTGCCCGCCGTCCAGAAAGTGCGCGAGGCCGCCTCGCGTATGCAGTGTTCCAACAACCTCAAACAGCTCGGCCTGGCGGCCCACAATTTCCACGACGTCTACCAGCGCTTTCCCTCGGGAGTCAACGTCCCCATCCAGCAACCGGCCCCCGCTCCCTCGACCGGCACTTACAGCGGCCAGGTGTTCCCCACCAACGCTCTCTATACGAGCAGGACCATTCCCGATGCGCCGCAGCCGGGGAAGTTCATCTCCTGGGGTGAGGCGCTCCTGCCGTACATCGAACAGGGCAACTTGCAGAAGAACCTCGACCTGACGCAGAACCAATACGCCAACTGCAACGGGCCGGCTTCCACCGGCGCCCAGGTCATCAAGATCATGATCTGCCCCACCGACCAGATGGCCGCGCCCGTGTCCACGTACACCACCGGCGGCGTGACCTATTACTTCGGAATGAATAGCTACATGGCCAATGGCGGTACGCGCTCCTGGTACATGACCAACGGCCTCTACACCAATAACGGCATGTTCTCCGTCAACAGCTCGGTCCGGATTACCGACGTGACGGACGGGACCGCCAACACTCTCCTGTTCGGCGAGCGTTTTCACACGGACCCCGTCTGGAGCAACATGAGTACTCTGGGAGGCTGGGCGTGGGCGAACTACAGCGCCTCGCAGGATTACATCGGTAGCACGCCCGTACCCATCAACTTTCTGGCCCCGAGCACTTCGCAGGCGAATACCGACCTGCGCGTCTGTGCCTTCGGCAGCGGCCATCCCAGCGGCGCCAACTTCGCCTTTGCCGACGGCTCGGTCCGCTTTCTGACCTTG
>JBBQPD010000105.1:0-11248 GCA_038331535.1 Gemmatales bacterium
CCTTCCCCGCGCCCCGCTCTCGCCTGGGCTGCCCCGCCCCCCCCCCCTATTCACCACCCCCCCCCCCCCCTCCCCCCCCCCCGCGGCTCTAAATTTTCGCCTTCACACAGCGAAAGCCGATCGAGTCGCTGCGCGCGTCGAGCGCTTTGTGATGGCGAAACGCCGAGCGCGCCTTGTCGGCGCCGTCGGCCCATGAACCGCCGCGTAACACGCGCTCCACCGCCTTGTTGTTCGAGCGCGAACTGCCGTCGGTCGGCATGTCCGCGAGCGTGAGATGCCAGTCGTCCAGGCACCATTCCCAGACGTAGCCGTGCATGTCGTACAGTCCCCAGGCGTTCGGCTTCTTCTTGCCGACGGGTGGATCGTTGCCCTTGGCGTTGCCGTCGAACCAGCCGAAGTCGCCGAAGTCCTTGGCGTCGTCGCCGAAGGAATAGCGTGTCGTCGTGCCCGCCCGACAGGCGTATTCCCACTCGGACTCCGTCGGCAGGCGGATGACGTCCTTCTCGCCGAGCAGCTTTCGCTTGCGCAGCTCGGTCGTCGCCTTGTGGCAAAACTCGTTGGCTTCTTCCCAGCTGACCATCTCGACCGAGTTGCGCGGCCCCTTCCACTTCGATGGGTTTTTGCCCATCACGGCCTCGTACAACTCCTGGGTCACCTCGTACTTCGCCATCTCGAAAGGGTTGCGAAACGTGATGGTCGCCGGCGGCTTCTCGGAGGCGTCGCCGTCGGCCGTGCCCATCGTGAAGGAGGCGGGGAACTTGCCTTTCCCTGGCGTCAACGGGACGAATTCCTCGGCGAAGAGCTTGAGGATTTTCTCCGCCTTGTCATTCGGTTCGTCCGCCCCGGCTCGCGCCGGCGCGGCCACGAGAGCGGATAGGAAGGGCAGGAGCATCCAGACACGTTGCATCGGTACACCTCGCGAGACGGCGGGCGACGGCTGATGACTGTACCGCGCCGCCCACGCTTCGGCCAGACCTGCGCGGCGATCTTGGGAGTTGGCTATGCCGGCTTCCGCGGCGTGTGCCTCCGCCGCATCCTCGACTTTCACGCCGCCACTCGAGCGTCCTGGCCCGGCTCTTCGCCCATCGCGACGAACTCCGCCAGGTCGCGATCCAACTCGGCGCACAACTCATCGAGCGGCAGGTCGTTGGGATCTTTGCCGAACGGGTCTTCGATTTCGATGCCGGCCTCTTCGACGCCGATGAGGCCGAAGGCGATCACCGGCACCGCCAGCACCGCCATGCCGCCCATCATCTGCACCATCAGCAACGGCAACGTCGCCAGATAGACCATCAGCAATTGCTTGATGTGGGCCGCGTAGGCAAAGGGGATCGGCGTCTGCTGAATGCGATCGCAGCCGCCCTGGTAGTCGATCAGGTCGTTGACCCGGCCATCGAGTTGACGGGCCAGGCCGCCGTCGATCCGGCCATCGATTTGAGCTTGCCGAATCCAGCGCGACAGGAAGAACGCCACCGCGGCCGGCGGATCGGAGGCAGCGGTCACCCGCGCGTACATCTCGGACGGCAGCCGGCCCTTGAGGACGGAGAAATCGCTGCCATGGCGCAAGTGCAGCTTCAGCGTGAGCGCGTAAGCGGAAACGAGGTCGGCAAGGTCTTTCGCGCCGCCCGCATTGGCCGCCGCCGCCCTCACCAGGTTTCGCCCGGAGTTCAGGACGCCCGCCCAGAGTTTGCGGCCTTCCCACCAGCGGTCGTAGGACGAGTTGGTCCGCAGCACGATCAACATGCCGAGCGCGACGCCCAGCAGTGAATGGCCGAGCGGGTCGAGGTGGGGCAGTTGAAAAATGTGGTTTCCGCACGCCCAGATGCCGGCGGTGAACAGGCCGAAGAAGGCGACGCGCCAGGTCACGCGCGACAACACCGTGCCGCGAAACCGGAACAGGATCTTCCACCAGTGTTTGCTGTCGTAAGCGATCATGAGACGTCCCTGTCTTCTGAAATTGATTTCTGGCCACGGCGCGAGATGAATATAGCGTGAAGGACCGTGCGCGCCGAGAGCAGGAACCCATCCCCAGGCCCGCGGCCTGGGCTGACGGAAGCGGCCCTTCAGGCCGCAACACCGGCGCTGCCTCCTTCGAGAGTTCGACGTGGCGAAAACCTCTCTATCCTAAACGCAAGTCTCTGTTGTATCCTCTCCGACAACGTGACGGATCACGACCCACGGAACGATTCCGATGCTCGACTTGATAGCCGATCCCGCCTACACGACGCCCTTCGGCGAGTGCCATAATGGCGACGCCCTCGATGTGCTCCGCCAACTTCCCGATGATTCCGTCTCGCTGGTCATGACCTCGCCGCCCTTCGCGCTGCGGCGCAAGAAGGAGTACGGCAACGTCGATTCGACCGAGTACGTCGAGTGGTTCATGCCCTTTGCAGAGGAAATTTATCGCGTATTGCGGCCCGACGGCAGCTTTGTCTTCGACCTCGGCGGCGCGTGGAACCGCGGCAGCGGCACGAAGTCTCTGTTCCAGTACGAGCTGATCCTGCGGCTCTGTCAGACGTTTCATCTCGCGCAGGAGTTTTACTGGTTCAATCCGAGCAAGCTGCCGACACCTGCCGAGTGGGTCACCATCCGCCGTACGCGCGTCAAAGATGCCGTCAACATGCTCTGGTGGCTATCGAAGACGACGACGCCGAACTCCGACAATCGCCGCGTCCTGCGGCCCTATAGCGACTCCATGAACCGCTTGCTGCGCGACGGCTACCAGACCGCCCGCCGGCCGTCGCAGCACACGATTTCGCCGCATTTTCGGCGCGACAACGGCGGCGCCATCCCGCCCAACCTGCTCGTCGTGCCGAACACGCGCTCGGCGGACCATTACATCAAGAAGTGCCGCGCGGCCGGTCTGCCCATCCACCCCGCCCGCTTCCCGGACGCGATACCCGAGTTCTTCATCAACTTCCTGACCGAACCGGGCCAGCTGGTTGTCGATCCCTTCGCCGGCAGCAACGTGACGGGGGAAATGGCGCAACGCCTGGAAAGGCGTTGGCTCAGCGTTGAGATTAACGCGGAATATGTGACGGGATCACAGTTGCGCTTCGAGGACGAGCCGGTGTTAGAGGTCGTCGAGGTTCCGAAACCTCTGCGAGGTGCGGCGTAGGTGCCGCGAGCCGAGCGGCACCTACGCCCGACACAGATTGTTATTTGCCGGCGGGCCGCGGCGACCGGTTGCGCAGCAGCGTCAGGTGGCGCGAGAAGCGCTCTTCAAGGTATTCGTGCAGATCGCCGAGTTGTTCCAACTCGGCGGAGGTGACGGAGCGACCGTTGTTCAGCGTGGTGCTGCCGAACCCTACCTGACGTTCGACGGCGGCGATGCCGGCGCCGACATGGTCGAGGCGTGCATTCAGAACGTCGCCGCCCAGGCTTTCCGTCACGTTCCAGAAGCGGCAAGCATCCGCGAACGTCAACTCTGCTTGCCGGGACTCGCGGTATTTGTCGAAGGCCGTGCTCGCCAGAAGATTGGTGAGCAGTTTCTCTTGCTCGGCACCGAGTTTCACCACCTCCGCGGAGGCAGCGTCCGGCGTCGCATCGTCGCTGAACAGACGCCGGACGATCTGCCGGCCCTCGCGTGTCAAGGAGTAGAGCTTCTGCCCCATCTTCGCCAGCCAGCCGCGGCGGGCAATACCCTTGCCGCCCATGATGGCCGCCAGAATCTTGTTGGAGTCGGGGTACTGTTCGACGTAGCCCTTAAGCCCGAAGGCTCGCGGATATTTCTGCCAGGAGGCGACGATCAGCGCCTCCGCGCTGAACGGCGACTGGCCGGCCTCTTCGAGACCGTGTGCGGCCATGAGGATTTTTTCGGGCAAGGTGCATTCGACGACGGTGTTCACGGTCCCACCCATTCGGTTGACGAGACGACACGGAGTGCGCTGGTTATTCGATAGTGCGCTTTCTTCGCGCGCCGATCCAGTGACTTGAGTCGTTCTCGATCAATCCGGAGGAGCGGTCCAGCATAAGACCGGAAAAATCGCTACAGCTGGCTGGTTATCCGGTTCAGAATCGTGGAAGAGGATCGGCCGATTGCCGCGGGACATTATCTACAAACCGCCAGCTGCTACTCTTCCGCCAGGCTTTCCAACCCGTCGTTTTTCGTCACTTCGCGCAACAGCACCGTGGCATAACTTCCCGCCGGCAGCGTGAACGACAGGCGCACGCCCTGCTCTTCCGTCGTCGCGGCGAGATCGTCAAGGTAGATCAGATTATGCCGCCGCGTGCCCTGCACGAGTTTGCCGAAACCCTGAAACGACGCGATGCTCAGGCCGGCTTCGGCCAGCACGGCGGCCTCGCGCGCGGCGGCGTCCGCGGCGGACGCGAACATCTTGCGGCCATAGATCGGACCGGCCGAAACGATCTCGCGGGCGTCGAGGCGGCTCTGTTCGGTGTCTACGTCCTGCGCGACGAACATGCCGCCGAAAGGCCACTTCGCCATCACATCGCCGGGCAGCACACGCCGCAACAGCCCATCGGTCATGCGGCGGGAGAGGCAGTGGTTGAAGAGCGCCGACTGCGCCGCCGACAGGGTGAGTTTGCGCAAAAAGGCGTTGCGCATGTTCATCGGTCGGCCCGACGCCGTGGGCGGTAGCGGTTCGCCGCGCAGCAACGCGAGACCGGCGAGGACCGTTTCGCCGTCGTGGCCGAAGCGCTGCGGTCCATAAAAGTTCGGCAGGCCGTCGCGCCGCAGTCGTTCGAGGATCGGGAGAATAAGTGCTGCGGCGTCGGGCTTCGTGTCACGGATCAAGATGCGGAACCGATTGCCGTGCAGGTGGCCGGGTTTGAGCTTGTTGCCGTGACGCGCTATCGAGAGAACGCGGAGGCCGTCGCCGTCGAGCTGCGGCAGGTTCGCCTCGGCGCGGACCGGTACCGACACCATCTGCCGCGTCACGGCCCGGCGGTCCTTCATGCCGGCGGTGCCGACCTCGCTCATCGGCATGTCGAGGCGCTTCGCCACCTGGCGCGCGAAGAACTCGGCGCCCATGTCGCGTTTTTCGATCCAGAGATAAAGATAGTCGCCTACTCCGCTGGGCGGATAAGCCGGCACTTCTTCGACCTCAAAGTCTTCCAGTTCGGCCTTGATGCGCCCGCCGATTCCGGGCAGGTCGTTGGTCAGCAGCGGCGGCAAGGCGAGGGGGTCGAACGTCATGATCGCTCCGGATCGTCGTCTTCTAGTCGATACGCCTTCTTGCCGGCCATGACGCGATACGCCTCGGCCAGTACCTCCTCCCGACTCGGCGAAGGCGCGAACAAGTCGGGCTGTCGTAGTTGGTCGGCGAGCTTCGTCTTCTTCAATAATCGGTCTTCCATCTCCGCCATCGTCTCGACGCTCCCGTCTTTCCGCAAATGGTTCGTCGCGATTCCGCGCTCGGCCAACGCCGGCGCGATCATGAGTCCTCGGTGACAATCGAGCGGATCCTCCTCGGCGCACAGCAGCGCGATGCGGTATCGACTCAGCGCCCGGACCAGTCGCGCCAGCCCCTCTCGGAAGACCGCCGTCTGCCGCACGCGCTCGTAGTCCACGACGCCATTGCTGTCGAACATCTCAAAGGACTGCGGTCGGCCGCCGAGTTGATCGCCAAGAAAGACATACGCGATATCTAGGGCGCGCAGCTCGGCTTCCAGCTCACGACGGTTGAATTGCGGTAAACGCCGGCTATACGGGCTTGACCGGACGTCGGCAACGGCGGTGATTCCAGCGTTCGACAGCAGAGCGACGAAGGCTTCGATCGGATGGTGGGAATGGCCGACGCTGAACAGCCGCGCACCGAGCCGAAGCGCCTCCTCGGGCGGCAGCGTCAGCGCATCAATAACCGGAGGGATGACGTTTCCCATTTGCGTTCGCGCCTCGGACGACTCCATAATGAGAGGCATTCTATCACACCGGTCGAGGTGGCCCAACGTGGACATGGTGCTGCTGGACTGGACGCGCATGGGCAAGCTCTTCTGCCTGGCCGGCGTCATCGACGACGGCGGCCGCTACCGCATCGTGCGCCCGTTGCAGGCCCGAAATCGCACGTCGGAACGCTTCGGCGGCTGGTCGCCGTTTCTCTACGGCGGACACAAACGCTGGGAGATTTTCGAGCTGGTCGCGCCCGAACCGGCCGAGGCGCAGCCGCCGCACCTCGAAGACGTCTGGGTGCGCGACCTCCGGCCGACGGGACGTATCATTCCGACCGAGCAGCGTCGGGCCATCCTCCAGGCGACTCTCCCGCCGGCCGGCCAGCACATCTTCGGACTGCCCCTCGTACTGACTCGTACGTCGGCGTATCTGACGCCGGGACTCGGCACGCGGAGCCTGACCAGCGTCGTCGTGACTGCGGGCCAGATTCAGTTCTCGGCGGCCCAGCGCGAAGGCGTTCTGGAGCCGGACTTTCGCGTCGCCCTCTCGACACCCGGCCACAGTCCGCGCATCGTCCCTGTGAAGGATCACTGCCTGCTGCAAAAGGCCGAGCACGCGGCGAAGGATCTCGATGGCAGTTTGTTAGTTCTGCAACGCCTCGTGCGGGAGATGGGTGAGCGCGTCCTCGTTCGACTCGGCCTGACGCGCGCGTTCGTCTCGACACCGCGACGCGGCGAAGGACTGTGCTGGCTGATGGCCGATGGCTTCTTCTCACTCGACGACCCGCAATCATGAGCGACCTCGCCGCCGAATTTCGAGCCTTGATAGTCAGCCGCGTAAATGCGGTGCGCTGCAATCTTGGCATGGAAGCACTGCCGGAGGACGACGACCTCCGCTTTGCCGACGCCCTCGACTCGATGGGCATGGTCGAGTTCCTCGGCCTGATCGCGGACGACTGCGGAGTCGCCGTCGAGACCGTGGAACGCGCGGCGGGAAAACATTATCGCACCGCCGCGGTTCTCGCTGACGACCTCGCCTCCGCAGGGCTGAAACCGATCGGTGTGAATCATCGTGTTCGCGAGAAAGCGCTCGGCGTATCGCGCTCGCTTCCGCTCACTGCACCGGTGATGTGGCTCTCGGCCGCGTCGGCGGCGCTGCCGGTACGGAGGCAATCGGCCGAAGAACTCGACGTCTTGCTCGGACGGCCACCGGGATGGTTTTCGTCGCACACTGGCATCACCGCTCGCCACGTCTGGAGCGGCCAGGATTCTTTTCGCGCGGCGGCACGGTCCGGAATCGAGTGCCTCGAACGAGCCGCGCTCAAAACCTCCGACCTCGGTGCGCTGCTCGTCGTCTCCGAAGCGCCCCCGCGGCCCGTAGGAACGGCGGCGGCACTGCACCACCATCTGGGATTGGCGCCCGGCGTCGCCGCGCTGGAAATCGGCAACGCCTGCACCGGCTTCCTGGTAGCGCTGTGGACAGCACAGCGTCTCCTGCCCGAAGTGGGGACCGCGCTGGTGATCGCCATCGAAGCGCCGACGCGCTCCCTCGCCGTGCGGCCCGGCGCGGCGGGTGAGGCGGCAGCGCTGTTCGGCGACGGAGCTGCGGCGTGTCTGCTCTCGTCCTCCCCTTGCGGAGCGTCTGCTTTTCCTATCCATGAGGTTCTCCTTGGCACCGATGGCGGCGCCGGCGACCTGCTGTACGTGAATAGGACCGAAACAGGGATTGTCGAAGTGATGATGGACGGCCCGACGCTGGCGACAAAAGCGGTGCAAACGATGGCCCGCGCGGTTACTGAGATGGCTGAGCGCCATAACCTCTCGATCCGCGACCTCGGGGCCATAGTCGCTCACGGAGGCAATGGCCGCATGCCGGCGCTGTTAGCCCGACAACTTGGCGTAGCGCCCGAATCGGTCTGGAGTGCAACCGAGCGAACGGGCAACCTCGGCAGCGCGTCGTTGCCTGTCGCCTGGGCCACTCAATCCCCTCTTCCGAATGGCCCCGTCATTTGGGTCGCGGTCGGAGCCGGCTTGCAATGGGGCGCGGCACTTCAACTTGACAAATGACATAGCCTTGTCAGCCATTCGGGAAATCAAAGCAGACTGTACGTCCACGAAACAGGCTTCCCATCGCGGTACGGCATCACCCCATGAAACTGCCGTCTATCCCGGTTGAACACCAGCGGTAGGAAGAAGCGGTCGCCTTCCCACAGCGGCAATTCGAGGATGCGCTCGACGTCGATCCATTCCAGCGTCCCTTCGGCGTTCTCGCGAAACGGCTCGCCCGAGGAGCGATCCACGCGGAAAATAAAGCCGAACCAGTCTTCGCCGTGCTTGCCGAATCCAGGCCAGCTAATCGTCCCGCGCAGCGTCAGTTCCTCGCACTCCAGTCCGCTCTCCTCGCGCACTTCTCGGCGCAGGCAGGCCACCACATTCTCGCCGGGGTCGAGCTTGCCGCCGAGACCGTTGTACTTGCCGAGCTGAGCATCATCGGGCCGGCGGTTGCGATGCACGAGGAGTACGCGCCGACCGTCCGGCGACAGGATGTAGCCGAGGGTGGCCAGGATCGGTGTGTACGGCATTGCCCCCGTCCCTTGAGATAATCAACGCTCGAAGTGACGGGTGTTGAAGTAGACTTCCAGTTCGCCGCCGCCTGCGGGGCGCAACGCACTGGCGAGGCGAAGGGCGGCGACCTCGGCGTCGGCGGCGTCGGCGAACACCTGCGGCCGATACGGTTTTCCCGGCTCGCGCGCGCAAATAAGAAACGGCAACGATCCGAACAACGCCCGCACCAAGTAACCGCTGAGCGCGGCACACGGAACCGCTTCGACGCTGCCGTGACCGCCGGCCTGCCAGTCCTCCAAAGCAGTGCAGGCCGTCCGCGCGGCGCGTTCGCCCTCGGCACGCGTCAGGTCGCGGAACAGCGTCGTTTCCGCGGAGCGCAGCAGCAGCAGGTCCCAGGACAGACCGCGCGGCCGCAAAATGAGAAAGGTTTGGCGTCCCGGCGGCAACAACACACCGAGCGCGGCCGGCCCTGCCCTATCCCCCTCGACCCGGCGCAGCAGACTCATTTCGCAAACACCTCATGACTATCAAACAAGACTGCGTGAAAGCACTCCTACCTGTGTCCTATCATAATGCGGCCAAGCCGCTACGGGTGCGCCCCATACAAATCCAGACCGGCTGAAAGCTGATAGCTATCAGCTATAAGCTGTCAGCAAAAAATCGGCTGAACTCCTCTGCCGCTTATGCAGAAGTACGGATTGAACTGTGCCGCCCCATTTAGTTCTCCGCGGCCCACCGGCGCAGGTCCGCGAGAAGCTGCTCGAAACTCGACTCCAATTCGTTCAGTGCCGAGCGCTCTCCGGCGGAGTCGCCGGCGCGGCGCGACTCGTCCATTTTCTGCAATGTCTGCAACACGGCTTCCGCGCCGAAGTTGCAGACGGAGCCTTTCAGAGTGTGAACCGTCTGACGAACGCTCGCGGCGTCCCCCGCGTCGAGCGCGGTTCGCAGTTGGGCGATCAGTTTGGGACCGCTTTGCCGGAAGATCGCAATCATCTCGCGCAGCAACGTCCGGTCGCCGTTGAGGCGGTGCAGCACGCTCACCGGGTCAAAGAACCTCGCCCCATTGGGCGGCGCCTCGTTAGTCGGCACTGGCACGGGCGGCGTTCCGGTCCGAAGCTCGGCGATGGCCTGGTACAGCTGCCAGCCCTGGACGGGCTTCGACAGGTAGCCGTCCATGCCGGCTTTGAGACATTCTTCTCGGTCGCCCTTCATCGCGCGGGCCGTGATCGCCAGGATAGGGATGCGCCGACCAGTCCCTTTCTCCATTTCCCGGATGGTAGCGGTCGCCTCGAAACCCCCCATCTCCGGCATGTGAACGTCCATGAGCACCACGTCGAATGATTGCGCGCGCACGGCCTGAACGGCGGCGGCGCCGTCGTTCACGACGACGACTTCGTGCCCGTGTTTTGCGAGCAGTCCGACCGCCAGGCGCTGGTTGACTGGGTTGTCCTCGGCGACAAGCACTCGCAATGGACGCCCTTTTACGTCGTCGCTCAGCAGGGGACTTCCCGAATCGTTCCGTGCGTTCTGCTTCTTCGGCGAGGATACCCTGGCCGACAGGTCAAAACGCACGGTGAAATGGAAGGTGCTGCCCTTGCCGGCTTCACTCTCAGCCCAGACGCGACCGCCCATCATCTCGACGAGGCGGGAAGTGATCGTCAGCCCCAGACCTGTACCACCATACTTGCGCGTCGTCGAAGTGTCCGCCTGGACGAACGGCTCAAAGACCGCGGCCAGCTTGTTCTCCGGGATGCCGATACCGGTATCACGCACTTCGAAGTGGATAAGGACTGAGGACTGAGGACTAAGTAAATCCTGGCTTTCCTCAGTCCTCAGTCCTTTCTCCTCAGTCCTCGCGGAGACGACCACCTCCCCTTTTTCAGTGAACTTGATCGCATTGCCGACGAGGTTGAGGAGGACTTGCCGCAGCCGACCCGGATCGCCTACCAGCGCGTCCGGCACGTCCGGCGCGATGTGCGTGGACAGTTGTAGCCGCTTCCCATGAGCACGTTGGCCGAGCGGCTTCATGATGTCGACGACGGTGTCGCGCAACCAGAATTCGACACTATCCATGTTCAAACGGCCGGCTTCGATCTTTGAGAAGTCGAGCACGTCGTTGATAACGGTCAACAGGGCGTCGGCGGAACTCTTCACCATTTGCAGGTATTCGCGCTGGTCGGTCGTCAACTCCGTATCGAGAGCCAACTCGGTCATGCCCATGATGCCGCTCATGGGCGTGCGAATCTCGTGGCTCATGTTGGCCAGGAAGTCGCTCTTGGCCTGGCTGGCCGCCTCCGCGGCGGTTTTGGCGCGCAGGAGCATTTCTTCGGCGCGCTTCTGATCCGTCACGTCGATGGCAATGCCGAGGTAGCCGATGATTCGGCCGTCCTGATCGTGGCGAGCCGTTACCGACAGGCGCACCGGCAGCCGACTGCCGTCTTTGCGAATGTACGTCCAGTCGCGCTCGTCATGCCCGCCGTGCCGCGCGCGCTCGACGAACGCCTCAAAGCCGCGGATCGGTCGGCCGAATTCCTCGCTCAACTGCCGGCCATAGGCATCGACCTCGGAGGAATCGTGAAGGACCTCCGGCGTCCGCTTGCCGACCATCTCCTCGGCACGATAACCCAGCATGCGCTCGGCGCCGGTGTTAAAGTCGGTGATGGTGCCATGAGGGTCCGTCGCGATGACCGAGACCTGGGTGGCGGCTTCGAGAATCGCTCGCGCCCGTGCCTCGCTCCGCCGAAGGTTTCTCAGCGACTCGGAGAGTTGTCGGGCGTTCTCTTCGAGTTGCCGCTTGGTCATTTCGAGGGCGCTGTTGGTGCGTGATAATTCT
>JBBQPD010000106.1:0-11225 GCA_038331535.1 Gemmatales bacterium
CTGTAGACGCGGCGCAGTCCGTTGGAGAGGTCGTCGCGCAGCTTCTTCTGCGTCGCCACGAAGAGGACGCGCTTCTTGCCCCACTCTTCCACCCTTGTGCGCACCGCCTCCGTATCCGAGCCTTTTTTCAGGTAAATGTCGTAGAAGTCCACTTTCTGGTCGCCGAAGCGTTCGCGATAGCTGGCCCGATCCATCATCACGGCGCCGCGGTTCCACAGGTAATCCTCAACGGTGTCGATGATCTCCATCTCCACGTCCTCGTTGCGGCCGGGGACGGTGAAGGTGTCGCCCGCTTCCTTGTGGTACAGGGCGGCGAAGTTCTTGGACACGAGCACCGGTTGCGGCCCGCCGGGTCTGCTCTTCTCGCGCAGGCGCGCCAGGTTGCGGGCGATGTAACGGTTGTCGTCGCCTGGAAAGCCGGTGGCGTCCAGGGCGACGAGCAGGATGATGCGGTTGCTGAAGTTCAAAGCGTGCAGCCGGGCCGCCATCACCGCCTCGATGTCGTCGGGGAACGCGGCCTTGAGCTGCTTGCCGACTCGTTCGTCCATCGGCACTTGCAGCGCGCTTTTCTCCAGCGAGCTGCCGCCCGTCATGACCAGGTCGGCCGAGATCTTGTCATCGACCCAGCCGAGAATGGCCCGTTCGCTGCTGAGAATGAACCCGGCGGTCTGCACCAGCAGCGCCACCGTCGCGGCCAGGGCGGCGATGACCAGGCCGATGCGGCCAGGACTGCGCACCAGGTTGTCCGCGGCGAGACGGCCCTCGATGCCGAGCCAGTTGCGAAACAGCGGCTGGAACAGCCGGCCGACCAGACCCGTCAACAACGGCGTCGCGATCAGGCCGGCAACCAGCAGGAAGACGACCCCACTGAAGGCGCCGGCGCGGATCGGCAACGATTCGCGCAGCCACACACTGGCACCGCAGCAGACGAGAAGGCCGAAGACCACCGCGATCTGAAAGAAACGCCGACTCAGACTGACCCGCAGCGGCACCCGGCGCACCGCATCGGCGGGTTCCTCGCGCGACGCCTCGAGCGCCGGCAGCAGCGCCGCCAGCACCGTCGTCAGCAGCCCGCACCCGATCGCAATCAGTTTGAGGCTCAACGGCACCTCGATCTCGCTATCGCTGATCGGGGCGAGGAAATCGCTCAACTGTTTCCGAATCGGTCCGACGACGACGAGCGCCAGGCCGTAGCCCAGCGGCACGCCGAGCAGCGAGCCGGTCAGTCCCAGCAGAGACGCCTCGCCGACGAACAGGCCGGAAATCTGCCGTTTGGTCGCCCCGACGGCACGCAGGATGCCGATGTCATGCCGCCGTTCCGCCACGGTCACCGACAGCGCGTTGTAGACGAGGAACAGCCCGACCACCAGCGCCCCGGCCCCGCCCAGCGCAAACCCAAGCTGCAGGCCAGCGGAAATGTCGCTGATCGAGTCGTTGTTCTCCTTGACCGTCCGCACTTCCGCCTGCTTGCCGGCGATCTCCTGAAGTCGGCGCTTCACCTCCTGAAGTTGTTGCTTCCCTTCCTTGGACTCGCTGCCCAGATCGGTGTAGATATTGAGCTGCGAAATGTACTCCGGCCATTCGGGACTGATGACCCGCGAGGCGTGGGCAAGATGCATGACGAGAAAGTTGCTGCCCAGCGCCGCGGCGAGGCTTTTCTTCTCGATCTCAAAGAGACCGACCTGGCGCACGGCCGTCTTCTCCTCGGCCATCTCGACCTGGAAGGCGCCGCCTGTCTTCGTCTCCGCGAGTTCGCGCGCCAGGTCGGCGCCGACCAGGACCGGCGCGGGCGGCAGAAACATCATCGAAATGATTTTCGCTTGCGACGCCTGCAACTCGACCTTGATGCCCCATTTGTCGTCGATTTCGCTCTTCCCACTCGGATCGAGCCAGTCGATGCCGAGCAGCAGCAGCGAGCGGTTGTCGAGTTCGGGAATGGTGACGCGGCCGGAGACGATGGCGTGGACCGATTTGACGCCCGGCACTTTGGCGTCCTTGATTTCCTGAACCAGCTTCACCGACATGCCGGTCTGGCCATTGACGACGATGATGTCCCCGGCGCCGGTTAAAAAGGCGACGGCGCCTTCAGCCCCGGCGACGAGGTTCTGATTGAGGGCACGGGTGGCGACGAGCGTGGCGACGCCGAGCGCGATGCTGAGCACGATGAGAAACGTGCGCGTCCAGCGCTGCGTGAGATAGCGAAAGCTGAGCGTGCGGTGCAGATCGAGCAGCAACCAGGAATTAAGCGGAGAAGGGCCAGCCTGTGCCATACGCCATCCTTAAAACCGGACTAACCACAGAGGACAGAGGACAGAGGACAGAGGACAGAGGACAGAGGACAGAAGACAGAAGACAGAGGACAGAGGACAGAGGACAGAGGACAGAAGACAGAGGACAGAGGACAGAGGACAGAAGACAGAAGACAGAGGTATACGCGGAGTGAGTACCCTGTACGATCCTTGACTCCCGGCCCCAACTCCTGTCCTCTGTCCTCTGTCCTCTGTCCTCTGTCCTCTGTCCTCTGTGGTTAATCTTTTTGAACGGAACTCACGCGCGGCGGGCGGTCTGGACGTGGGCCGCGCGCTCCGCGGTCCACTTGCCGTTGTCCTCGATGTCGGCGATCACGCCGTCGCGGATGTGGACGAGTCGGTCGCCATAGGCCGCGGCAGTCGGGTCGTGCGTCACCATGACGACCGAGCGCTTGCCGGACTCCGGTAGGCAGCGCAACAGGTTGAGGATCTCGCGGCTGGTCGTCGAGTCGAGGTTGCCGGTCGGCTCGTCGCAAAGGATGGCCTCAGGATTGCCCACCAGGGCGCGGGCGATGGCGACGCGCTGCATCTCGCCGCCGGACATCTCCTCGGGAAAGTGGTCGGCGCGATGGCCCATGCCGACGCGTTCCAACGACTCGCCGGCCTCCTTCAACGCCTTGGCGCGCGGCCAGCCGCCCAGCAGCAGCGGCAGAGCGACGTTCTCGGCTCCCTTGAGCGTCGGCAGCAGGTTGAAGAACTGGAAGATGAAGCCGATGCGCGTCCGCCGCAGGAAGGAGCGGTCGCGGTCGGAGAGCGTGTTGAGGTCCTGGCCGTCGAAGATCGCCTTGCCGGTCGAGGGCGTGTCGAGGGCGCCGAGCAGGTGCATGAGCGTCGATTTCCCGGAGCCGGACGGCCCCATGATCGACACGAACTCGCCGGCGGCGATGCGCAGACTGACGCCGCGCACCGCCTGAACAGCACGGCGGCCTTGCATGTAGACTTTCGTTACGTCCACCAACTCCATCATGGTGAAACCTCTGCCACAGCTCGCGCCGCCGGTGCCGGAAACGCCAGGGTCCATTCTCGGCCATCGAACTGCGGTTCGGGTGGAGTGGCCGCCACTCCCAGCGCTTGCCAGGCGGCGAGGGCCGCGGCGCAGCGGACCACGTCGGCGCGGGTATCCACAGCCGTGCCGACCAGGCGAATGAGGCGTAATCGGTATTCGCCGTCCGCGTGTGTGTACTCGCTGACGGCCCTCATGCCGTCCAGTGCCGCCTCTACCCAGGACGGTTCCGACCGACGCGCCACCTCACCGCTTCCTGCTTCGGTTGCTTCCGGTAGTGCATTCTCGACCCCGGCTCCTGAGCCAGCGGCTTCGGCGTCCACCCAGGCGCGGGCGAAGAAAGTAATTCCCGCTTCGGTCTTGAGAAATCGGCACTGGCCCTTCATGGCACTTCCCTCAAGCGGCTGAACACGGAAGACGCAAAATAGTGCTCCGTCCCCATACCAGTGTTTCGGATCAGATAATCGTATCCGTGAGGCACTCCGTCTCCGTATTCGGAATATGTTTCCAGCCAGACGGTCAAGTCGTCATCCGACAGTTGCGTTAGATCCTGTTTGTTGAGTCGTAGGAGGTCATCATCCGGGATTTCATACGCCACAACGACCAGATCAACCGCCCCGCGTTGCAGGAGATGCGCCCGATAGCGCTCCGCCTCGTCGGGATCGGCCCAGGCGTAGAAGCCGGATCCCAGGTTGGCTCGTTGGAGCCCGGTGGGCCAGGGGTTACCTCCCGCCCGCAGCCGAGCAACGTCATTCGAGGCTTGCACCGAATAGTAACGCACGGCGGCACCACATTGTTATCACGCCGCCGCCACCCCCGGCACCGGGCCGACAATGTAGGTCAAAATGCCGAGCAGGCGATCGACCTGGGAGATCGTGTATTCCACCAAGTCGAGCGTCATGATCGACCCGCTAAGCTGGAGGAACCGCCATTCGCTGCCTGACGTCACAGCACCATAAACCGTTGAGATGGGTCTTCCTTCACGATGGTTAAAGCGAAGTGCTCCTACCATCGCGGCGATGCACGGGCCGATACCATCCACTGGATTGCCACGGTTTACCATAATTATCGTCGTCACCGGAGCAACGATTCGGGGCAACTGCGGCGACGTCCCGATCAAGAAATCACACCCGCCGTTGAGGCTCGCGTCGGGGTCCGCATCAAATTCCGCGCCCGCGTGGACACTGATTCGACCGCGGTAAAGCGACCACAATTCGGACACGAGCGGAGCGATCATCCAGGCCGTTCGTGACAAAACTGTGTCCACGATTAACGCCAAGGGCGCGTTCGTCTCCAGCGTCTTGCGCAGCGTGGGACTGATGACGGCCTCGGTCGATCTAGCGAACAGATCCCAGGAATTCCGATAGCTCAGTCCGAAAGCCTGCATTACCCCGGGGTATGCAAAATCGCTGAACGCCATAACGCCATACCTTTCACTCGCCGCGCCGCCGGCCGGCGCGCTCGAACAATCGTGCCAGGGGTAGCTTGAACCCCGGCAGCACGTCGGCGCCGTCCAGAACGCCGTCGGCCGCCACGGTTGTGCTGACGTCCGGCGCTGTGAACACCTCCGCGGTGTGCGTATCGGGATAAATCTGCCAGACGAGCTTGGTGCCCGCGCCGAAATAATCGCGGCGCTTGCGGGCCATTTCGGCGCGCGTGTTGCCGGGGCTAAGCACCTCGACGGCCAGGTCCGGAATGAGGTAAGGCACCTGTTCTGGCGGTAGTTCGCGATTCGGAATCTTCGACCACGGGACGAACGACACGTCCGGAAGCCGCACCACGCGCGGAGCGAAGCGCAGTGTCGAGTCCGCCCCGAAACGGAGGCCGAGGTCGTGACTATCCAGAAAAGTCTCGATGAAATATCCTAACACAATACCGATTCGCCCCTCATAGTATCCCATCGGTTTCTCCACCAGGGTGCCGTCCACCAGTTCGACGAGCCGTTTGTCGTCGCCATCCACGAAGCGGATCACGTCGTCAACCGTGGCTGTACCAGGACGAGGCTCCCAGAAGACGCGCTCGGGCGGCACATCGCCCAGCTCGCGCAACAGGTCCGCGAGAGTCGGCACCACGATGGCTGGAGGCGCGAGTGGAACGAGCGGTGCGATGACGGTGGACATCGGCGTAACCTCCGTCTTACTGATGCAATTTCCGATACTTGATGCGATGCGGCTGGTCTGCCTCGACGCCCAGGCGCTGCTTGCGCTGCGCCTCATAAATCTGGTAGTTGCCTTCGCACCAGACCGTCTTGCTGTCGCCCTCGAACGCCAGAATGTGCGTGGCGATGCGGTCCAGAAACCAGCGATCGTGGCTGATGACCACCGCGCAGCCGCCGAAGTTCAGCAGCGCCTCTTCCAGTGCCCGCAGCGTGTCCACGTCGAGGTCGTTCGTCGGTTCGTCGAGCAGCAGCAGGTTGCCGCCGCTCTTGAGCAGCTTCGCCAAATGGACCCGGTTGCGCTCGCCGCCGGACAGTTCGCCGACCTTGCGCTGCTGGTCCGGTCCCTTGAAATTGAACTGGGCGACGTAGCTGCGCGATGCCACCCGCCGCCGGCCCAGCATCAGGTAATCGATGCCGCCGGTGATCTCCTCGAAGACGGTCTTGTCGGCGTCGAGCGCGTCGCGGTTCTGATCGACGTGGGCTGGCACGACGGTCTCGCCGACCTGGAGCTTGCCACCGTCCGGTTGCTCCTCGCCGACGATCATGCGGAACAGCGTCGTCTTGCCGGCGCCGTTGGGGCCGATGACACCGACGATGCCGCCGCGCGGCAGGTCGAAGCTCATGTCCTCCATCAGCAACAGGTCGCCGTAACCCTTGCGGACGCCCGTGGCGCGCACCACCACGTCGCCGAGGTGCGGTCCCGGCGGAATCTGAATCTGCACCGCGTCCTCGCGCTCGTCGTACTCCTGGCTGGCGAGCTTCTCGTAGGCGCTGAGGCGGGCCTTGCTCTTGGCGACGCGCGCCCGCGGCGCCATCTTCGCCCACTCCAATTCGCGGGCCAGCGCCTTGCGGCGGGCCGACTCCTGCTTCTCCTCGTTCGCCAGCCGGGCCTGCTTCTGCTCCAGCCACGACGAGTAGTTGCCCTTCCACGGCAAGCCGCGGCCGCGATCCAGCTCAAGAATCCACTGGGCCACGTTGTCGAGGAAGTAGCGATCGTGCGTGACGGCGACGACGGTGCCGGTGTACTCTTGCAGCGTCCGTTCCAGCCAGGCGACCGACTCGGCGTCGAGGTGATTGGTCGGTTCGTCGAGCAGGAGCAGATCGGGCTTTTGCAGCAGCGCCTTGCACAGGGCGACGCGGCGGCGTTCGCCGCCGGAAAGCGTGGCCGGCATAGCGTCGGCCGGCGGCAGACGCATGGCGTCCATGGCGATTTCGAGCTGGCGGTCGAGATCGTAGGCGTTGACGGCGTCGATCTTGTCCTGGACCTTGCTCATCTGGTCCATGAGCTTGTCCATCTGTTCCGGCGTCGCCTCGGCCATCTTGTTGCCAAGCTCCTCCTGCTTTGTCAGCAGCCCGCGCACGGGAGCGACGGCCTGCTCGATGTTGCCGAGGACGCTGACCGATTCGTCGAGGCGCGGCTCCTGCGGGACGAAACCGACGGAGAAGTTGGGAGTTAACCGCGCCTCGCCGAGGTAGTCCTTGTCCTGCTGGGCCATGATGCGCAGCAGCGTACTCTTGCCGGCGCCGTTGGAGCCGATGACGCCGATCTTCGCGCCGGGGTAGAAGGCCAGAAAGATGTCCTTGAGCACCTCACGTTTGCCGTACATTTTGGTGAGGCGTTCGATCGTGAAGATGTACTGTTCCGCCATGCCGAGTCTCCGAGGCCCACTCCGCTGAAGGTGCGTTTACACTATCGGAGTGCGTCGCGAAGGTCAAATCCGGCCCGGGCCGACGTTGCGCGGGCATTTCCGCCGATTATTGCTAGCCCGGCTGATTACGTCCGGTCAGGGTGGCAGCGCCCCACCCGCCGTGAACAGCGGGCCTCAATACAAGACACATTCAGAGACCGCCACACGCCGCGCATGTCCGCCACGCTTGGCGGACATGCGCGTCAACGTAAGTCCATGTTGCTCATACTCCTGTGACGCCAGCCGCGCACGTCCGCCACGCCCACGCACCGTCTGACTCCCCGGCGGAATTGCCCAGAAAGTCGATGATTTTTCCCGGAATTCGTCTCCCCACAACGTAGCCGGATACCGTACTCTCTCTTCACGGCCCCCAATACGGGTACGGGAATGAACCGCGCATGATTCCAGATGCTTGGAATTCGGCCCATGATGTGGGATACTATCCCCTAATCGATTGGCCGAACGCGGAGAAACCATGAGTGACACGCGCACCTTCCGCATCTTCCTCTCCGCGGTCTCGCGCGAGTTGGCCGGTTATCGAGAGGAAGTCGCGCGCGTCCTGCGCCGCAAGGGGCTAGAGGTGCGCGAACAGAAACACTTCCGCCAGGGTCCGGCCACGCTTCTGGAACAACTGCGCGACTACATCAAAACGTGCGACGCGGTTATCCTGCTCGTCGGCGTACACTGCGGCGCGATGCCTACCGACGAGCACGCGGCGGCTCTCGCCGTCGTCCCTCCCTTCGAGAAATATCGCGCGGCGACCGGACAGCGGCGCGCCTCGTACACCCAGTGGGAATTCTTTCGACCCTCAGCCTGCGACTGCTGGATTTAGCCCGACCTGGCGATCCCACGGACGTGCGCACCTGGCCGCGCTGGAATCCGCTGCGACCTCATGTCGCGTTGGCTACTCTGCGAGCTGAGGAGGCCGGAATCGCGGAACCAACCACGTTGCTAATGAGCCAACTCGGCGCGCTGCTCTGGGCCAAAGCTCTCCACGCGGAGGCCGAGCCGCTCATGCGCCGCGCCCTGGCCATCGACGAACGCAGTTTCGGGGCCGATCACCCCAACGTCGCCACCGACCTCAACAACCTGGCCGCGTTGCTCCAGGCCACGAACCGGCTGGCGGAGGCCGAGCCGTTGAGCCGACGAATGGTCGGCATCTTCCTCGACTTCACTCACATGACCGGGCACGAGCATCCCCACCTACAGACGGCTTTGGCAAACTATTCGGGCATCTTGAAGGAACTGGGTCGTAGCGACGACGACATCGAGGCAGAACTTGAGAGAATGACGGCGGACAGACACTGAGCGTCACGACGCGTCGTAGACTAACAGCTGGACACGAGCCGCGACCGTCAGGGAGCGCGGGGAACGCTCCCTGACGGTCGCGGCTCGTAAGGTCGCCACTCGTCAAGAATCCTTGTGGCAAGGAGCAACCATGAACGTGAAACCGCGCAAGCTCGGCAACTCCGGCCTGGACGTGGCGCCGCTGGCGTTCGGCGGCAACGTGTTCGGCTGGACGATCGACGAGGCGACCTCCTTCATGCTGCTCGACGCCTTCGTCGCGGCTGGGTTTAACCTCATCGATACCGCCGACCTTTACTCGCGCTGGAAGCCGAGCAACCAGGGCGGCGAGTCCGAGACGATCCTCGGGAAATGGCTCAAACGCGGCGGCAACCGCAACAAGGTCGTCCTCGCCACCAAGGTCGGCATGGAGATGGGGCCGGGCGAGAAAGGGCTGGCGAAGGCGTACATCGTCAAGGCGGTGGAACGCTCGCTCCAGCGCTTGCAGACCGACACCATCGACCTGTACCAGTCGCACGTCGATGACCCGGAGACGCCGCTCGAAGAAACGCTGGAAGCCTACGCGGGACTCATTCGGCAGGGAAAAGTGCGGGCCATCGGCGCGTCGAACTACAACGCGGAACGGCTCGCCCAGGCGCTCCAGGTCAGCAAGGACCACGGCTTGCCGAGCTACCAGTGCCTGCAACCGCATTACAACCTGTGCGAACGCGCCGGCTTCGAGGAGGCGCTGGAACCGCTGTGCCTGCAAGCCGGCATCGGCGTCATCCCCTACTTTTCGCTGGCGAGCGGCTTCCTCACCGGCAAGTACCGGTCGGCCGATGATCTGGCGAAGAGCGCGCGCGGCAGCGCGGTCAAGAAGTACCTGAACGAGCGCGGCTTTCGCATCCTCACCGCGCTCGACGAGGTGGCCGAGCACTACCGCTCGACGCCGGCGCGCGTCGCCCTCGCCTGGCTGCTGGCCCGGCCCAGCGTCACCGCGCCGATCGCCAGTGCCACGAACCTCGATCAGCTCGACGACCTGATCGAAGCGACGCGGCTCGAACTCGATGGGCCGGCGCTGGCGACGCTGAATCGGGCGAGTGCGTGAGAGTCCGATTCACGCGAAACGGCAAGCCGCAGCGGTTGAGTTGCAAATTATCGTGGCCTCATCTTTCCTCCGCATGGAATCGTTGATCTCTTCGGCATAATCGGCCGATACCCTATCTAGCGTAAAAGCGCCATTCCGCGCAGCGGCCGGCGCGCGGCAAGCTCAGCCCAGTTTGCCGGGGCCGAGAGGAGATGTGTCATGATCGAGCGAACGACATTGAAGAGCCGCGCACGAAGTAAGCGCCCCACAGACCGCTTACTTCGTGCGCGGCTCCTTGGCTTACTTCGTGCGCGGCTCCTTGGCTTGCTGGCCTGGCTCGCCGTGTTCGCTTCTTCGGTGCGCGCCGAGGAGCCGGTGCCTGTTCTGACGCGCGATGCGGCCATCCGCCTCGGCCTGGTGCGCAATCCCGAGTTGATGGCCCTCCGCCAGCAACACGGGATCGCTGCGGCCGGCGTCGTGATCGCGAAGACCTATCCGTTTAACCCCGTTCTCGAGACGGAGATACGCGCCGCCGGTCCGGAGTCGGCGGGCGTCACCAATTCCCCCAGCCAGGTATACAAGATCCTGGTTGACGTCGAAATTCGCGGCCAGGGCCGCATTCGCCGCGCGGCGGCGGCCGCTACCCTGTCGCGCACCGACTGGGAGATCGCCGCCCAGGAGACGGCGCTGGCCGTGCGCGTGGCGCGCGCCTACGACACCGTGCTGTACCGCTACGCGAAACAGCGACTCCTCGACGAGACGATTGAGGAGAATAAACGCGCCGTCATTCAGGTCGAAGAACTGATCCGGGCCACGCAGCTGAAGCCTGTCGATCTCATTATCATTCGCACCGAGCTGGACGACGTGATGGCCCAGCTGCAGGCCGGGCACACGACGCTGGTCGTCGCCTCGCACGACCTGTACCGGGCGCTCGGCCTCGTCAGCGAACAGTACCGTCTCGACCCCGACGCTCCCTTGCCCGCCCAGTCTTTCGACGCCGAGGCGCTCATCAAGACCGCTTTGGAGCGCCGCGCCGATTTGCAAGCGCGGCAATGTGCGGTCGCCGAGGCGGAGGCGCGCGTGCGGCTGGAGGTGGCCAATCGATTCGGCAACGCGAACCTCGGCCCCTCGTACGAGTACGACTCGAGCCGGGTCAACCTCATCGGCGCTCAGCTCTCGCTGCCGTTGCCTGCGTTAAACACGCATCGCGGCGAGATCATGCAACGCCAGGCCGAGCTGGCGCGGACAACCGCGGAGCTGCGTCAGAGCGAAATCCAGGTTCGCCAGGACGTCCACGCCGCCCTGGCCCGACTGGAGCGAGCGCGGGCCTGGCTCGACACCTACCGCAAGCAGGTCATCCCCAACCTGGACAAGGCCCTCACGGACGTGAAGAAGTTATTCGAGACGCCCAACTCGGGAGTGGATTTGCTGCGCGTGATCGACATTCAGCGCAAGCGGCTCAAAGCCCGCGACATCGAGCTGGACGCGATCCTGGAAGTGCGGCAAGCGCTGAACGACCTCGCCGCCGCCGTCGGCGATCCCGCCGTCGCTGTCACCGAGGCTCCTGCTCCGTAGAATGGCGGGATTGCGAATTCCGCACTGAATAAGGTTGAACTTATGTTCGGATCACAGACCGATCAGGTCGGCCGGGTAGGATGAACCTCGGTCGTGTCGCCGCTCGCGGCTGAGCGGCACC
>JBBQPD010000107.1:0-11209 GCA_038331535.1 Gemmatales bacterium
GGTGAGTCACCGGGGGGCTGACGCCCCCCGCTCGCCAATCCTCAGACCGTTCCGCGCGGGTCCATATTGGCCATCACCGATTTCGCCTGGTTGGCGCGAAACGTCCTCAGTGCCTCGGCGAACTCGGGGTGCTTGCGGGCCAGGATCGCCGTCGCGAACAGGGCGGCGTTGATGGCACCGGCCTTACCGATGGCCAGCGTGCCGACCGGGATGCCCGCCGGCATCTGCACCGTGGACAGCAGCGAATCCATGCCGTTGAGCGCCTTCGATTGCATCGGCACACCAAGTACCGGCAGAATCGTTTTCGCTGCCACCACACCCGCGAGATGGGCCGCCCCGCCAGCGCCGGCGATGACGACTTCCAGGCCGCGCCGCTCGGCACTGTCGGCGTACTCGGCCACGACGTCCGGCGTGCGGTGCGCCGACATGACGTGGACCTCGTGCGGTACGCCCAAATCTTGCAGCGTCTTTGCGGCGTGCTCCATCGTTTCCCAGTCCGAGTGCGACCCCATGATGATGCCGACCAGCGGTTGCATGAGCCTGTCTCCCACTCTGTTGTGAATCCCAGTTGTTATAGGAAACATGCTTGGCGTTTCGCGCGAAATTGGCTTGCCGTTTCGCGCGAAACGCCAAGCACGTTACGGTCGATTCGCGGGCGGCACCGCGGTTCCCTCCGGCATGGTGAGGATGGTCCCCGCCGGCACAGGTTTCAACGGATCGTATTGTTGATTCAGCGGCTGGATTCTCAAGCTGCCGTTCTCGTCGCGCAACACGGCTTTGCCGATCTCGTAAAAGGTCTCGCCGCCAGGCGAGATCACCTTGTACTTCGGCAGCGTTGGTGGCGCGGCTGGCGGCGCAACCCTGACCGTGGACGTATCACCCGAAGGACCGCGTGCAGGAGAGGACTTGACCAGCTCGCTCGCCGGCGGAATCAAGATCTTGTCGCCCGGTTGAAATTTGCCCGCCTTCATGGCTTCCGACGCAAAGAGATCGCTCTGGGTGAAGCTTTGCAACAGCGGTGCGTAACCCGCGTCCTTGTACTCGCGCAGCGCGATTCTCTCGAAGGTGTCGCCCGGTTGAGCCGCGACGCGCGTTTCCTCTGTGACCGTTACGGCGGGCTTTGTCAGCGGAGGTGGAGTCAGCGGCGGCTGGAGGGGAGCCGGCCTGGGATCAACCGCGCCGATCTGTTTCACGGCCGTATCGACGGGCGGAGACGGCGGCAACGGAGTCGGACCACCGACAAGCGGCCGCATCGAGATGCCGAGCCGGTCCGGCGGCGGGAACGCGGGCGGTTGTGTAGTCGGCCCGGATGGCGGCAGGGAGGGAATTGGCATCGGCGTCGTCGGTTCGGTGGGCGGCCCAGACGGCAGCGGCACCAGGGGCACCAGCGGCGGCGCTACTCCTGTCGGATTCTTCGGGATGAAATGGCTGTGGTTGTCGTTCGGATCACTCGCGATGGGAGCGGTTCGTTCAACAGGCACCGCGGGAGGAGACGGCGGCGGCACGACGGGCGGCGCAGCAGTCGGAAACGGGGGCGTCACCGGAGCAGAGGGCGGTACGATCGTCGGCAGCGCGGGAGGTGGCGGCGGCGCGGCTACAGTCGGCGGATTGACCGGTGGCATCATGGGTGCCGACGGAGGCATGATATCCTGGGGCGGCGCTATCACCGGGACCGTGGGCGGAGTGACGGTCGGCAGCAACGAGGCGGTAGGCGGTTCGACAGGAGCCGGCGGCGGCACGACCAGCGTTGGCGGCGGTGCAACGGTATTCGTCGCTGCCGGCACGGCCGCGAGCCAGGTGGCCCAGCCCGTCGTCTTTCTGTCCGGGAAATCCGGGATGGACGCAAGCGGCGCACTCACGGGCGGTGATGGCGGCGGTGCGGGCGGCGCGAGTTCGAATGCCGGCACGGCGGGCGCCGACGCAGTCGGACCCATCGGCACCGACACGGACACCGACGGCGAGCTTTGTGACGGTAATGGCCCCAGGGGCAATGGCTGCGGAGCGGGAACGTTGAACGCCGCGAGTTGCACCGAAGTCGCCGCGAGTGTTTCCGGCGGCCCCATCAGCTCGCGCGACCCATCCGCCCCTGTCGTCGGGTGACTGGGTTTCTCTTTCTCCGGCGCCTGGGCCACCAACTTCGGAGGGCCGTCCGCTGCTTCGTCCCCTGCCTGCATTCGGTGTTTCAGCACCGTGCCGAGCAGGGCCAGGAATGCACCTGAGATCACGATCCCGGCTTTCGTCTCGCGCGTCATCGTTCGGACTCCAGGGAAATGCAGAAGTCAAAATGCAGAAATCAGAATGAATTCGTTCTGACTTCTGCATTCTGACTTCTGCGTTCCGATCACTCCTGCTCCGCCACAATGTTGGCGCGGGCGGCGGCGCTCTTCTTCTGCGTGAAGTCCTTCCAGCGGGCCACGTCCCACAGCTCGAAGTGGTCGTCGATGCCCACCAGCACGACCTCCTGATGCAGGCCGGCGAACTGGGCCAGGCGGTCGGAGATGACCACGCGCCCCTCGGCGGTCAGCGACACCTTCTCCGTCTGCGCGAAGTAGAGCCGCTTGAAAGTGTGTACGTCCACTTCCTTGGCCTGCGACTGCTCCATGCGCTGGGCCAGCCGTTCCAGGTGCGTCGGCGTCGTCAGCCACAGGCACTGGTCGGTGCCGGGAGAGAGCATCATCGTCTCGGTCGAGCCGAGCTGGTCGCGGATCGACTTCGGCAGCAGCAGCGCGTGCTGATCGTCGAGGTTGCAGGGGAAGGTGCCGGTCAACGGCAGCACGACCTTCGGCTTACTCGTCTCCATTTTGGCCGGCTTCAGCCCCGGCAGCGGCTTGACGACTTCCAGCTCCTCGGTCGGAACGCAGGCGTCGGCCGGCAGGCGCACCAGGGTGCCGGCAGTGAGTCGGTTGTCGTGTGGCAGCGACGGATTGAGACGCACCAGCTCCACCCAACGCTCGGCGGTTCCCAGGGTGCGGCGGGAGATGTCCTGAAGCACCTCGCCGCCCTGGCGGACGTGGTAGAACACGACCGGACCGGGCTGCGGGGCCAGCGGCGGCTCACCCGGCTCACGGACGCTGGAGACGGTCGGTGGCGCGGAAACCGGATCGCTCGGCTTCGGATTCTTCACCGGCGGGATCGGCGGAGTCAGCACCACTGGAGGCGGCGCGACCAGCGGATCGCCGGGGGGCACAGTCGGCGGATTCACGGCGGGCGGCTTCACGTCCACCGTCGCGGCTGGGGCCGGCGGAGGCGTCGGGGGCATCACCACTGGAGGTACCGTGGGGATGCTCGGCGCAGGCGGAGTCGGCTCTTGGAAGACGACCGGCTTCACCGCGCTGCCCGGTCGAATCTCGATCGACGGCACGACCTGCGGCAGTTCGATTGTGCTAATCGGCACGGGAGTGGCGACGGGGCGAGTGGGAATCCACTCGGCCTGGCCGATGGGCGGCAGCGGCGTATCGCCGTCCGGCAGCGGCTTCAATTCGGCGGGTTTTTCGGGCGATGGCAACGGCACGATGGCGAGCGGCGGCCCGTCGTCCGAGGCGGTGGCGCGATTCTCCTCGCGCATTTTGCAGCTAATCAGCACCGTAAACAGGCACAGAACGCCGCCGGCGGCCATCCATGCCAACTGGGTCTTGCGTGATACCATCCTTGGTTCCTCTCCTTGATGGGTGGAGGGTGGAGGGTGAAGCGTGGAGGGTAAATCGTGGACCCGATTGCGGTCAGGTCCGCCTATCTGTGATTTTCCCTTCACCCTCCACCCACCACCCTCCACGATCTACAAACGTCGTGCCGCCCGCAGCTTGGCGCTGCGCGACCGGGGGTTCGCTCGCTCCTCGTCGTCGCCGGCCTGGACCGGCTTCTTCGTCAGCGCCTCCCACAGCGTCCGTTCGCGGAAGGCGTGTTTCACCCGGCGGTCTTCCAGCGAGTGGAAGCTGATGATCGCCGCTCGTCCTCGAGGTCGAACACAGCGCGGCAGCACCGCCAGCAGGCGCTCCAGCTCGCCCAGCTCATCGTTGACGGCGATGCGCAGCGCCTGGAAGGTGCGCGTCGCCGGGTCGATGCCCTTTCCCCTCGGTCCGCCGCTCCGGGGCACGCAGCGCCGCACCAGGTCGGCCAGCTGCTCCGTCGTCTCGATCGGCGCTCGCTTGCGTTCCTCGACGATGCGGTGAGCGACGCGCCGGCTATGTCGCTCCTCGCCGAACTCGTAGATGAGGTCGGCCAGCTCGCGTTCCGGCAGGCGGCGAATCAGGTCGGCGGCTGTCTCGCCGGAGTCGGGGTCCATCCGCATATCGAGCGGCCCCGGCTTGCTGAACGTCAGCCCGCGTGCCGTCTCGTCGAGCTGGTCCGAGCAGACGCCGAGGTCGGCAAGGACCGCATCGACTCGTTCAAGGCCTAGCTCGTCCAGCACGCGCCGCAGCCGGCCGAACCCGGAGCGAACGAACGTGACGGGCCACTCCGCCAATCGCGGCCGGGCCAGTTCCAGCATGGCCGGGTCCTGGTCGAGGGCGATGATCCGCCCGCCGGGGACGACGCGCTCGGCGAGCAGCCGGGCGTGGCCGCCGGCGCCGGTGGTGGCGTCCACGATGACCTGGCCCGGCATGGGTTCCAGGGCGGCGAGAACCTCGGCCGGCAACACGGACACATGGCGCGGCACAGGGCCAGTCATGGGAAGTACATCAAGGGGTGGAGGGCAAACGCATCAACGAGGTGGTCTTCTCAAGTGTCGGCGCGGCGGGGCCACGCACGCGCCATGATAATCGCTCGGCCGGGGGAATCAAGCCAGAGTGTCCGTAGTCCGTAGTCAGTGGTCAGTAGCAGGCGTTGTTCTTTGCTACTGACTACTGACCACTGACTACTAACTAAGCCGGCAAAACACCGCCTTCAGATACCGCCCCTCCGGCACGTGCATCAGAAACGGATGGTCGCCGCCCGCGCCGGCGACGCGCAGCACCTGCGCCGACCGGCCCGCCTGCCAGACCGCGCGGCGCACCGAGTCGAGAAAATCGTACTCGCTCACGAGGCCGGTGCAGGAACAGGTCAGGAACAGCCCGCCCGGCGCCACGGCTTGAATGGCGAGACGATTCATGTCGCCGTAGCGGCGCAGGGCGAAGTCCACTTCTTCGCGGTCGCGCGTCTGCTTCGCCGGGTCGAGGACGACCACGTCGAAGCGCTGGCCGTCGGCGACGATGTCGCGCAGCCACGGGAACAGGTCGGACTGCACCCAGCGGATGCGCTGGCCGTTCAGGCTCGCGTTCGTGCGGGCCAGTGCCAGCGCCTCTTCATCCAGGTCCACGCCGACGACCTCCTCCGCGCCGCCCACCGACTTGGCGTAGACCGCGAAGCCGCCCGTGTTGCAGCACAGGTCAAGGACGCGCTTGCCGGCGCAGAACGACGCCAGGTACTTGCGGTTGTCGCGCTGGTCGAGGAAGAAGCCGGTCTTGTGCTTGCTGCCGGGCGCGACGCGGAACTTGACGCCATGCTCCGTGATGACGTCCGGCGGCGGCGCTTCCAGCTCGCGGCAGTCGAACGACTCCTGCTTCTGCACGTGTTCCTCGGCGAACCAGTAGAAGCGCGAGTCGGGATAATGGGTGGACAGGGCAGCCTTGATGGCGTCGCGGAAGCGGAACATGCCGGCCGAGAAGAACTCCAGCACGATCGTCTTGCCGAAGCGATCGACGACAAGTCCACTCAGGTCGTCGCCCTCGGAATGGACGAGGCGATAGGCATCGGTGACGGCGTCGAGGCCGAGCCACTCGCGCCGTAGCGCCACGGCGCGCGCGATGCGCCGCGCGAAGAAGGCGTCGTCGATGGCCTCGTTCTGGTCGGCGGTCAACATGCGCAGGGTGATGCGCGAGTGGCCGTTGTACATGCCGCGGCCGGCCCACTGGCCGTCGCGGTCGATCACGTCCACGACGTTGCCGGGATGAATGCGATCGTTCGGCTTGTCCACCATTTTCTGGAAGACCCACGGGTGCGACGACCGGCGAACGATTTTCAAGCGCACCTGCGGCAGATCGCTCATGATGAGGGGTATCCGAAGAACGAAACGAGCCGCGAAGGCTGTTCGCGGCCGGTGAGGCGAGTCGCAGTCAATTGCTGGCGTTATTGTAGCGAATCGGAGTTGCGGCACCAAATCGCACACGCGGCCCAGCGAAGCGCTGGTTGTACCGCCCGCACATGGCTGTAAGTATGTCCGCCACCCACCGAGTATGTCCGCCACCAGTGGCGGACATGCTTTTCGACATAACCACTGAATGTTTGTTATCTTGCGACAGACGCGACGCATGTCCGCCAGCCCGCCACACCGTCTGACTCGCTGACGGAATTGCTCAGAAACTCGATTTTTCCGGAATTCGTCTCCCCACAACGCCCACGCCTGCGGTAATCTTCATCTATACCCATGAAGTGTAAGTTTCCAGCAAGCCACCAAGGGGATCCACCATGCCAACCACCGAACGGCGCCGAAGCCTGGATGAACTCGCCAAACTCGGAGGAGACATTTTCGACAAGCAAATACGGCCGGCGCTCCGGCCCGAGGATCACGGCAAATTCGTCGCCATCGACGTCGAGACGGGCGCGTACGAAATCGACGAGGACGACTACACGGCCGTCGCGCGCTTACGATCGCGGTTACCGGCGGCCGACGCTTGGCTGATGCGCGCGGGCTACCCGACAACGTGTCGGATAGGAGTGGTCCGATGATCCGAGGCGTCGTAAACGCACGTCATGAAGCCGTTGTCCGCCTGCGGGTGCGGGGACCTGGCGGAGTCGAGTCCGCTGTCGACGTGATCGTCGATTCCGGTTTCACTTCCTCCCTCACTTTGCCGATGACGACGGTGACTTCCCTGGGCCTCACGCGACAGACGGGCGGTACCGCGGTGTTGGCGGACGGGTCGGTTCGCCGATACGACACGTACGCCGCGGAAGTGGAATGGGGCGGAACCTGGCGAGCGCTGCTAGTTTCAAATATCGGGGACGAACCGCTGCTGGGAATGCATCTGTTGGCGGGCCACAAGTTGGGAATCGAGGTGGTGCCGGGCGGTTTGGTAGAAATCATTCCGCTTCCTTGAGGAACGAATCGAGGCGCTGCATCCGACTGTCATGGCCTGACACGGCTTACTCCTTGCACCTTCTCCCTGTGTCGGGGGCGAAGAATGTGCAGAGTGGGGAACAAATGTGCAAACTATCTGTCCGAGGACCGACCATGCCAGAAGAAACCAGCTATGCACATGGCTGTCGCAATAAACGGTGACAGCAAGAGAAGCATCCAGAACCAGCGCTCCAGACGCCTTGACCAATGTTCCATTAGCGATTCCAAACGAAAACCGTTGGGTTCCGTTGCTCAGTCATCGACGGAACCTGACCCCTTTCGCCCCCTCGAACTACCTTTCAGGTTAGCGGCTCGCCGCACTACCCCTGCACTTCTTCATGCACCTCGCGAACCGCCTCTTTGCCATGGTTGAGTTGTTGCAGGAATGCGGGCAAAGACTCCGATTCCTTCGGACGCGACCGTTCTCCCTCTTTCGTAAACAATGCCGCGGTTTCCAAATCGCCGAGCTTTTCCCAGCATCTAGCCTGTAGGAAGGGGACGATGTGACCGGGCAGGCTCGCTGGGACCGGTCGCCTTAATATGTTGAGAGCGGCATCCACGTCACCGAGTTCGTACCGTGCCCACGCGGTTTTCAGTGCTTGCTGCCAGTGCGCCAGTTGGTCCGGCGACATCTCGATCCGCTTCGGCCCTTCCTCCGCAAGCGCGTACAGGTCCACGGACAGCCCGCGCATGCGCTGCAGCTCGCGGTCGGTCATGGCGTACCACGGTCGATCCATCCGATCGGCGAGGGCTTCGGCTTCGGAGGAGTCCCCTTTTCCCGCGGCGATGAGAACCTGACTCTCCCGAAGCAAGCGCGCGTAGGTGAGCGCTGGGGAAAGCGTCTTTTCGTCACAATCAAGCGCGGGCATGGTCTATTCCTCCCACCTTCGCCACTGGTCGCGAGTTGCCGCGATCGAGGCTTCATAATCCGCCGCCACCATCCGTACCTGACCCCGTTCTCCTTCCTCGAACTGGTGCTCAGGGCTTTGGCTCGCCCCGCAACCGGCGGATTTCCTCCTCCAACGCATGAACCCGATCTTCGGCCTGCTGTCGCGCCCTGGCCTCGCGCCGAGTCCTGCGTTCGGCGCGCAAGCGCGCCTCGGTCTCGCGGCGACGACCGGCATGTTCCTGCGCCAACTCTCCGATCTCGTCGCCGGTCGCTGCATCGGTCACGACAACGCGGTTGTCGCGCAATCCAAGCAGCAGGCCGAGGGATTCGAGGCGGACGTGGCCATCGGCGGCCTCTTCGACAACGTAGCCATCGCGTTCCCAACGCCGGTTGACGATTTGGCGCGGGCCGTCCGATCGTTCCTGATCGATGACGACGTACTGGCCGACGCCGGCGCGGTGGTAGTGTTCCGGCTTGCGATCGACGTCGTTGGTGCGCGTTTCGGGGGACACGATCTCCACGACCAGCAGGCAGCGGCCGCCGTGATCGGCGACGCGGTAGGTTCCCAGCTTGGGCAGCGGCAAGTCGCGAATGTTCTCGAACACGCTGACGTCCGGCGAGTGATTGCCCAGGCCGGGCACGTTCCAGTCGATGATGCAATCGGAGAAGACTTGACCGTTGTGGATTCGGTCGAGCCGCGTGCGGCAGGCGCCGGCGAGGTGGCCGCGTTCCGGCTCATGCACGGTGTTCTCGGCAATGACGTCGCCCTCCCGCGGATGCAGAACGTCTTCGAGAGTCAGGGGGACTTCTTCAAGCGAGATGGAACCGTCCGGCCGTGTGCGCTGGACGTACCGCCAGCCGTACAGCGGCGAGGTAGAGTTCCCAGCCGGCGGCACCACAGGGGCGAGAATGGTCTCGGGAAGCGAGAGGTTCGGTGTGGACATGCGCCCTCCGAGGAACGGCGATCTTTCGTTGTTGTACCTCTTTTTCTGATGTGACTCAATGTGTGCCGGCTGAAAAGCTGAAGCGGGCATTCAAACGGACCGCCGCGGCGTTCGAGGGCCATTCGTCACAAGCACCCTCGTGCGGATGAACGCGGTCGTCACACGGACCAGTCCGCGAGTGCGAGGCCCGGAATCCGGGAGAAATCGCGGCGGTTCCGCGTGACGAGAGTCAAATTGTTCATGAGGGCGACCGCCCCGATTCGCAGGTCTTGAGTGCCGACGCGCAGCCGCATTGCTCGCAGCTGCTGACAACGCCGCTCACTGGCCAAGTCGAATGGGAGGATCGACAACTGCTGAAATAAGTCCAGCGTATCGACGAGGTGCCGATAAGCCTGAACCTGCTGAGGTCCGCCCTGGTGCCGTGCAAGGGCCGCAAGACGCCCGCGCAGATATTCCTCGACGCTGATTGGGCTGAGGGCCACGTCGCCGAAACGGCATTGCGAAAACCGCCGCCACACCGACACGTCAGCATGGTCGAATAACGTCAAGTGGTCGGTGTCGAAGAGGAACCTTGGCATGCGCGGTCTTCCTCCTCATACTCGCGCAGGGTGCGCTCCAGGTCTTCCTGGCGCATGCGCGCCATTTCTTGCAGGAACTCCTGCTCCATCGGATCATTCTCGGCCCAGCCTGGCGGCTTGCGCGGCATCGGCGGGAAGACCGAACGGAGCGCAACGAGTCGGCCATCGTTCAGCCACTCCACGAGGATGCGGCGCAGCTCCTCGACGGCTTGCTCACGCGAGGCGGCGGTAGCGGAAACCTCGGGAAGCCCCAGCAACTGCGCCGTATACTGCCCCGGTGGGTCGGCACTTACCTTGACCAGTTGCCCACTCAGAAGATTCGCTGTCAAAACGTCGGGTTGCATGGTGAAGACCTCCTCGCCTCGATTCTACCACTTTCGGTAAGGTCGCGGATAGATGGAGGAATCCCGAAAATCGAGTTCACAACCATGACTATTCCTTGCTATTGGATCCTGATCGCCTCGGTTCTTCTCGCCGCCATTGGCGTGGGAACCGGACGCCTGTCCGCCGCGAGCTGAGCGCCGCCGAGGTTGGGCTGCTGCATCGCCAACCCGCATTGCTGGCGGGACTGGGCAACAAAGACAAATGATTTCACCGCAGAGGACGCAGAGGAACGCAGAGGAAAATCAGAGAGAGAATGAGGTCACGAGACGACTCGCGATGTTTTGAAGGAGCGGTAGCGGCCGCGCTACCCGTTGACCTCATTTCGTCTTTTGTTTTCTCTGCGTTCCTCTGCGCCCTCTGCGGTGAGCCTTCGTATTCCGTTGGCACCGCCGCGCCGCAAACGCTACAGTAAAGGAACACCGCCCGCCACCGACGACTCTCAGGAGCCGACCCGCGATGCGCGACCTTCATTCCTCCAAGCCCTATCCGCTTTCCCGCCGGTCGTTCCTGCGCGGCGTCGGCGTGACGATGGCGTTGCCGTGGCTGGAGTCGGTCCCGGTCTGGGGCGACGACAAGCCCAAAGGCGCCTCGTCCGAGCCGCCGGTGCGCCTGGCCTGCCTGTTCTCCGGCAACGGCTTTCACAGCAACGAATGGTGGGCCAAGGGCGAAGGCGCCGGCATGGAGCTGGGCAAGGTGCTCGACCCGCTGCGGCCCTTCCGCGAAAAGATGCTGTTCCTGCGCGGCCTCTACAACCAGGAAGCGCTGATCGGCGGCATTCACAGCTGCCAGACCGGCAACCTGCTCTCCGGAGCGCACCTCGCCAACGGCGGCGACATCCTCTCCGGCACCAGCATGGACCAGGTCGTCGCCGGCCGGCTGCGCACCCAGACGAAAGTGCCCAGTCTCGTCCTCGCCTGCGAGCAGTCGATCGCGGCCCTGCACAAGAATTACTCGATGATCTACAGCTCCCACATCTCGTGGAGCTCGCCCACCACGCCGGTGCCGCTGGAGCTGTACCCCGCCCTGGCGTTCGACCGCCTCTTCCGCGACGAGGTCGGCCGGGCCGACAAGAGCGTCCTCGACTCCGTCCGCGAGGAAGCCCACGGCCTGCGCAACCGCATCAGCGTGTCCGATCAGAAGCGGCTCGACGAGTACCTGTCGTCGGTCCGCGAAGTGGAGCAGCGCATCGACGACGCGGGCAAGGACCGCCGGCTGCAAGGCTGGCGGCCGACGCTCGCCAAGCCGGACCTGCCGCGCCCGGCCGACGGCATCCCGCAGGACATCGACCAGCACATGAGGCTGATGTGCGACATCCTCGTCCTCG
>JBBQPD010000108.1:0-11201 GCA_038331535.1 Gemmatales bacterium
GGACGCCTGCCCATCGGGAAGCTCGGAAAGCGCCGCGGACATTGTCGCGCCGAGCATTCGCGCTGAGGAGATGCTGTGCTGGTGTATTCCTGATGCGGCGCAGCCATTTCGGATGGCAGGGCAATCCGAGTGTTGAGGCGATGCCATGCGCGAGGGCGGCACTCTGGTTGTAGCCGCGCCGCCAGCGCCGCCACCAGTGCAGCGGCACCGGGACGACACAATCGGCGTTCAGCGCCTGAAACCGGCCGCGGCCGTGGGACGCCCAGAGTTCGCCGAGCAACTCCGCCAGCCCTTCGCCGGAATGATGCTTGAGGCGCAGAACGGCGTCGCGCCACGGTGCGAGGTAAGGGCCGAGACGGAGCACGGATTCAAAGGCGAACGAGACCTCGCGGCAGTGGACGCAGCCGCCGTCCGTGTTCGCGAACGGGCCGATGGTGCCGGCGCAGCGCGGACAGGTCGGCAGCGTGTCGCCCAGCAGACCGTCGCGGCAGGGAGGACAAATCGCGCCGGTGCCAGGTGCCAGCGAGCGCTCGCAGAGGTGGCAAAGACCGGGATAAACGAGATGGATCAGTCCCCGGCCCACTTCACGGCCGAAGGAAAATACCGTGTTGGAAAGACTCATGAGCGTTGCGACCCCGCCAACATTGTGGACGTGGCGGGGATGGTCGTCAACTCTCAAATTGCCGCTTGCGGTTTAGCGGCGGTGGACCGCTAAGCCGCAAGCGGCAACACGAACCGCGCTACGCCGCGGCGTGGTCGGGACGGGCGCACATTCGCGCCAGAAGTGCGGCGGGAGATTCCTCGGGCAGGGCCAGGCCGGCGCTATCGATGAAGAACGAATGTTCGAGCGCATATTTGCCGCGCAGGACGGCATGACTACAGGCGTCGGTCATCGCCACCCACGCCGAACCGGGCGGAAACGACCAGAGCCGTTTCGACCCCTTTTCCTGAAACGCATCTTCGCGCTTGAGAAAATCGTGAAAGCGGATCATGAACGAGTCGTAGGCCAAGCGGTGCTGTTGGCCGGGACGGAAGATACGCAGAACCTTTTCGCCGACCTGTTCCAACCAGCCGCTCGCAGTACGGTTGGGCAGTCCCGCACGTACGCCGAAGCGAGCAAGCAGTTTGGCGAACGGGTCGGAGGTCAGCCAGATTCGCGGCTCGGAGGGGTTGACGTTCACGAACACGCGCAGGATACGCCGACCGTTGGACGGCCGATTCGGGAAGGCGTCGACGTGCAACAAATCGTTCCGCGCCGTGTGGCGCAAACAGCGGGTCGCTTCTTCCTCGGAACGAAATGTCGCGCGGTCGGCGACACAATGCTGCCGGTAGAGCGGAAAGGCGTCATCCAACCAAGCCGTCGTCGTGCGCGAGAAGTCGGCGAGCAGATTCCGCAGGCGCTGGGTGTCCGCCGGTCCCTGGCGCGCGTGCCCGCCGACGCGGCCAGCCGCGGGGTCGTAACTGATGTTTTTGTGGATATAGCGTCCGAGGTGCTGGGCGAGGAGAAAAGTCAAATCGTCGCCGGACGGTGTCGAAAAAGGACACTGCGGGAAGAAGAGCAGCTCACCACGCTCCAGACGTTCTTCCTGCGAAGCGGCCGCTCGAAGAAGTAACGTGTTATCCGGTTCCATGAATCGGCCTTCCGTTGCCGAGGAGTTTTCTACGAACCTACGAGCCGCGACCGTGTGGGAGCGGTGTGCAGCGCTCCCTCACGGGCGCGGCTGGGAGGCCGACGATCAGTCGCGAGGGTAGCCAGTCAGGGCCGTGCCGTGCAAACCGGCCGTCTCGGTGAAGACGGGTATCGAGGCGGCGGGAGCCGCGACCGGTTCGGGGACGTTGGACCACGGCAATTCGAGCACAAAGCGCGTCGGACCACCCGCGCCGGGCGGATCGAAACGCACATCGCCGCCCTGAAGCCGGGCCAGCCGCCAGGCCGTCGAGAGGCCCAAACCTCTACCGCGCCCGGCGCTGCGTCCCGAGTAGAACGGATCGAACAGGTGCTCGCGTTGCGTCTCGTCGGGACCGTGGCCGCTATCTTCCACGATGACATCGACGCGATTGTCCGCCGGTTCGCGCAACGTCAAGCGCACACGGCCTTCCGCCGGTGTCGCTTCGACGCCGTTTCGCAGGATGTTGCTCAGCGCCGCCTTGATCTGCTCCCGGTCGCCGAGGACGCGGAGCTTGCCCGGTCCCGTATGAACTTCGAGGCGGACATGGCGCTGCTCGGCGAGGTCGCGGAGCGAGGCGGCCGTCTCCGGCAGCAATTCGGTGAGATCGAACCAGGCCGGCCGCGGCGCGGAGGGTCGTGCGAACTGCATCAGGTCGCGGAGCAGGCTGTGAATACGCTTCGTCTGCGCGATGATGGTCTGCAACGATTTGCGTGGGCCGTCCGAAGCCTCGACCGTGAACCACTGGGCGGCGTGTCCCAGGACGTACTGGGCTTGCCCGGAGATGACCGCGAGTGGATTGTTGATTTCGTGTCCCGCCCCGGCGGCGAACTCGGCCAGCGCCGACAGTTTACTCGCACGCAGGCTTTCCGCGGCGACGGCGGACTGACGCTCCAGGGCGTCGTGCATACGGTCCGCCTCGGCTTCGGTCCGGCGGCGCAGCGACCCTTCGCGCAGTCGGCGATTCTCGGCCGCCACCGTGAGCAAGTCGCGCAGCAGCGGCACCCGGCGCGCGTCTTGCCAGGGTTGATCGAGAGGAGCGGCCGGCACGTCGAGCTTCTTCACGTCTTCCTCGAACAGGCCGAGAGCGGCCAGGTCGGCGCCGCGCTCCGCGTCCGAGTAGCCGAAGGGGAAGCCGCGTACTTGCACGATGCCGACGGCGAGACGAGTCAAGCGGAAGAGATCGGCATCGGCTCCCAGCTCGAGGGCCGTTTCCGCCGACAAGGATAAGTGGCCGACGATGGCCGTCAGCCACGCCGGCAGGTTCCAGCGCCGCCCCACGCGCCGAGATAATGCGGCGGCGTCGATGCCCCAGTGACGGCGTTGTGTTTCGAGCGGATTCGCCGCCAGCCCCGGGTTGGCAAGACAGGCCGCGGCAGCGCCACTGTCGAGCGTGCAGGCGACGTACCAGCCGAGCGGCGCGAGCAAGCCCGCGATCCAGGCACTTTTGGGATCGACGCGCCCGACTTTCCGCGAGAGCGCCTCGGCAATCGACGCGCAGGCGTGACCGGCCTGGAGGATCGATCGTAGCGCAGGGGCGTCCCAATCCACCTGCTGCGGATCCTCGGAATCGAGACGGGACAGAGCTTCATCGAGGAGCGCGGGAGAATCAAGGCGTTCGGCGAGATTGGCCCCGGATTGTCGCAAAATGAGGAGAATGGCGCCGGGATCGAAACGAAGGTGGGACCAGGAATCCGGCGAAGCGGAACGGCACAGAGCGGTCAGGGCGGCAGCACCAGGACGAATCCAGGAGAGGCGCTCGACCGCTTCCCCAAGGTCGCACCCGGCGAGCGCCGAACGGGCAGGTTCGGCTGATTCCCTCACGGCTCCAACTCCTTCCATGGAAATGTGGCATATAGCCCCCGGCTAGGCGGGGAGTAGCGTTCCCCCGGCGGACCGGGGGCTATATGAAGGACCGCCTCAGGCGGTCGCGGCGGGTTCGAGCTCGAGCAACTGGCACATGCGCTCGATCAGGTAATCGATCTCGAACGGCTTGTGCATGAAGTCGTCGGCCCCGGACAGGCGCAGCTCCTGAATCTTGTCGTCCTCGATCATGCCGGAGATGCACAGGATACGCACATCTTCCAGAGCGGGGTCGGCCCGGACGCGGTGGCAGACTTCCTTGCCGTTGATGTCCGGCAGCATGACGTCGAGGACGATCATGTCGGGCCGGTATTCCTTGACCATCATGCCGGCGTCGAAGCCGTTGTTGGCCACGCGCACGTCGAAACGCCCGTCCTCGTCCAGCGACTTGGTGATCAGCTCGACAATGTCGGGATCGTCATCGACCACCAGCACCCGCCGCTTCCCGCTCTCCAGAGCGTCGGTCGGAATGCCATTGTCTTTCATGAACCGGTGCAGCGCTTCGCGCGGGATGCGCCGGAACTTGGAGCCGGGCACCCGGAAGCCTTTGAGTTGACCATTGTCGAAGCAGCGAATGATCGTCTGCTGGCTCACCTTACAGATCTTGGCAGCTTCGCCGGTCGTGAAAACGGTTTTCATGCGTCGTCCATCCCTTGCTGGCGAAAGCCAGCCGCACGAGTGGGGCCGCCGGGGTCTTTCCGTGGGACGCCCGAGAGCCGATGTCCTCCCTGACTAGCCTCTTTCCCATCCGTCTACAATCGCGACGGTTCGAGGGCCGATTTCGTGGTGTTTCGTCAATCGATGGATTCGGCGCCGATCCTTTCGGGGCGGAGTACTGGGGGAAGTCCACCCCTTAGTCACATGGTGCCAGGACAAGTCGATGAGGGGAGATAACCAGTGTACTCCAACTTGCGCGATTATAACCGGCCCGGTAGGGCTGTCAACGCCACTCGTCTGCGTCGAGACGTTCTAACCTATGCACTCGGACTGCCTTCCCTGCGGTATTCAGAGGTCCGTCTCTCGGTGGTCACTTGTTTCGCAATTTACCCCAACACTGCATTCTAGCCAGCAGGTCCATCAGGGTGGAAGGTTGCTATCCGAGCTCCTTACCCTTCTTCATCGGACTACCTGACCCTGCCAATCAACAGAAAAGAACCCATCTTGCCCAAATGTCCTCGGAGTCATCGTCCGCGTTCTATTCCGGTGTCCATGCCAGGGCGCGAATCTCGCCGAATTCACGACGAAGTTTCTCCCAGGTGTCGCCGCCGTCAGGGGAGCGAAAAACCTGGCCGCTGACGCTGCTGGCGTAAATGAGTTCTGGATCGGCGGCGTGGACAGCGATGTTCCAGAGCGTGCTGTTCGCCTCGCAGGGCAGCGTCAGCTTCTCCCAGGTGTCGCCGGCGTCGAGGGATCGGGCGAGGGCGCCGCCGCTGCCGGGCGGGGAATCGCCGTTGCCGAGGAATAACACATCGGGTCGGCCCGCTTGCTGCGCCAGCGCCCGGCAGTACGGCCACGGCAGGACGCGGTCGATGTACGCCTGCCGCCAGGTCTCGCCGTCGTCGTCGCTGAGGTTCAGATCGCGATTCGTCGTGGCCAGGAGTCGGCGCGGCCGGCCGGCGCGGGCCGGGACGACAGCGAGGCCGTGGATGTCGCGCGAGGTGAGTCCACTGCCGATCGGTTGCCAGGTGCGGCCGGCGTCGCGGCTGCGGTGGACGCCGTCGATCTCGACACCGGCCCAGAGCATGCTGGCATCGGTCGGATCCGCCGCCAGGGTGGTGATGCGGTTGTACTGGATGCGCGGGCAGTCGCGCTCCATGCGGTAGGCCGGCTCCGTCCAGGTGCGCCCGCCATCCTCGGAGCGATACAGTTGCGGCGGGCAGGTTCCGGCCAGCAGGAGTTCGGGATTCGCCGCGGGTTGCAACAGCGACCACACCTGCAATCCTGCGGGCGGCGCCGACAGCCTCGTCCACGAGTCGGCGCCGTTCTCCGTGTGGTGTAGCCCTTGCTCGCTGCCGACATAAAGGACTCCCGGCCGCGTCGGATGGGCAATCAGGGCGCGGACGTGGCACTCGACGAACGCCATGCCATCGCAGGCCCGGCGAAACGTCTGGCCGCTGTCGGTGCTGCGGAAGACGCCTTCGCCGATGCAGCCGACAAAAAGGCGGTGCGGTCGGGTCATGACTTCGCCTCCGCGGCGGCCGGCTTCTGCTGGCAGGGCAGGTCGGCGAGCGCACTACAGCCGGCCGGGAGGATCGCTTCTTCGACGAGCATGCACGGAATGCCTTCGCGCACCGGAAACGTGAGCCGGCAGCGCTGGCAGACGAGGCCGTCGGCGCCGGTCTCCAACCGCGTGTGGCTGGGGTCGAACGGGCAGCGGAGCAGGTCGAGCAAATCCTGACTGATCATGTCCGGTTCTCGGAGGGGTTCGGGACCGTCGGGACGGCGGCTATTGTAGCGATGCGAGCTTGTCGTTTCGCGAAACGGCAAGCCACGGTTCAAGTCACGCGCGCGATGAGACACTTGAGATAGTGCGACTCCAAACACGACGCCGACACGGGATGATCCGGCGACGGGCCGCGCCGCTCCAGGATTTGCACGTCGCGCCGGGTCTCCGCCGCAATGTGGGAGAGAACCTCCTCCAGCATGTCCATCGTGATTAGCCCCGAGCAGCAACAGGTGACCAGGATGCCCTCCGGCTCCAACAGCTTGATGGCCCGCGCCTGCAAGCGCCGATAGGCGCGCAGCGCCTCCTCGACGGCGCTCCGGTCGCGGGCGAACTTCGGCGGATCGAGCACCACCAGGCCGAAGCGCTCGTCCTGCGCCGCGCGTTCGTCGAGATGATCGAAGAAGTCGGCGTGGACGTAGGTCGTGTTGTCGAGACCGTTCAGTTTGGCGTTGGCGCGGGCCAGCTCGAGCGCCGGTTCAGACTGATCGACGCCGATCACCTCGCGTGCCCCGGCGCGGGCGGCGTGCAGGCCGAAGCCGCCGGTGTAGCAGAAGCCGTCCAGCACGCGCCGGCCCGCCGCCAACCGCGCGACCGCCCGGCGATTCTCACGCTGATCGAGGTAGAAGCCGGTCTTCTGCCCCTCGGCGAGGTTGACGAGAAAGCCAAGCCCATCCTCGTCGATGCGGATCGGTCCGTCGGGCAGCGTGCCCCAAAGCGGGCCGTCACGCAGCTCCAAACCTTCGAGCTGGCCGATGCCGCGCTCCGTCCGCAGTACCATGCCTTCCGGGCGAACGGCCTCGGCGAGCAGCTCCACGATCATGTCGCGACGCCTGGCCAGGCCGAGCGCGGTGAACTGTACCGCCAGCCAGCGGTCGTAGCGGTCCACGGTCAGACCGGACAGGCCGTCCCCTTCACTGGCAATCAGTCGGCAAGCCCCGCCGGGACGATCGAGGTTGAGCAACGCGCGCAGACGCACGGCGGCGGCGATGCGCGCGCGAAAGAAGTCGCGTTCGAGGGCGACGCTCTCATCCCAGGAGAAGAGGCGAACGCGGATTTTGCTGCGGCCGTTGTAGAAGCCGCGGGCGATGAAGTTGCCGGCGTGCGAGACGAGATCGACCACGTCGCCGTCGGCCGGCTCGCCCTCGACGGCGGCGATGGCACCGGCGTAGACCCACGGGTGGCGCCCATAGAAAGGCCGTGCTCGTTTCGGCAACAACAGCACACGCGCGTTCATGTCGCTCCTGGAAATAGCGTCGCCGCGGCGCGGAGAGACGAAGCCCCCGCGCCGCGGCGAATGGATAGCGATGATTTTAGCTGTTCCCGGATAGACTGCCAGTAGCGTCTCGAAGGCCGAGTTGATCTACGTCATTAGGACGGTATAATCGGCGCTTGGGTCATCCCATAAAAGGCGCGGCGATGAAACGGCCCTATCCCTGGAAATGTCACACCTGCCACGAACGGCACGTCGAACCGGTCCGCGTCGATTATTCCACAGACCTGACACACGATAGCCGTTTGTACCACGTGACAGTCAAAGATCTCGACATTCTCCGGTGCGCGAACTGTCAGGTCCAAATCTTGCTGGACGAAGCCTACGAGAAGCTCATGGATGCACTCCGCTTCCAGGTGGGTCTGTACACGCCTGCGCAGCTCGCCGAAAAAAGGACCGCACTCGGCTTCAATCAGAAAGAGTTCGCTCGCTTGCTTGGGGTGGCTCCCGAAACGGTATCTCGATGGGAGACGAGCGCTCAGATCCCGCAAAGAGTATTGAACGATTTCATGCGGGCGATCTTCGACGTACCTCAGTTGCGCGATTACTTGAAGCGACTCCGGGCCACTCCTCCCGGATCGATCACCACATTCTCGTCCCTCATTCCGATGTCGGCGGGCGAAACGCCCTGAACTCGTCCACTGAGCAAATCAGGAGACAAACATGCATACCTCGATCATCGTACAGGGAACTCTAAAGCCCGACGGCACCCTGGATCTCGATCAAAAACCGAGTCTCGCGCCGGGCCGGGTACAAGTGACCGTCGAGATTTTAGCGCCGCCTGTCCCCGCCCGACGAGGTCTGATCGAAGTCATGGACGAGATACGCGAAAGCCAGCGCGCCAGAGGTTATCAGGGTCGTACGCTAGAAGTGATGCAGGCTGAGGAAGCGACTCGCCGAGAAGAAGATGAGGACTATGAACGACGTTGCGAGGAACTCTGGGGAATGACACCATCATCCACCTCGAGCCAGGAGTAGGGCCGGATGCTGACCTATCTCGATTCTTGCATCGTCATCTACTGGGTCGAAGGTCCAACCCCATTCGATATCCGCGTGCGGACTCACCTTGCAAAACTTCAAGCAGCAGGCCAGCACTTCGCCGTGAGCGAGTTTTCCCGACAAGAATGCCTGGTAAAACCGTTCGGAACTGACGACGGAGCCTTACTTCTGGACTATGAAACGTTCTTTCTGGCTCCGGTATTATCTTTCGTCCCACTGACTGCCCCCGTGTTCGAACGCGCGGCGCACATTCGCGGTATTCATCGCTATCCAGGTGGCCGGCGCTACTCCGTCCCGGATGCACTTCATCTTGCCGCTGCCGTGCAAAGCGGCTGTACCTCATTCCTAACGAACGATCTGCGCCTGAGCGCTTTTCCTGACATTCATGTGGAACTGATACCCTGACGATTTCGCTCGGCTCGCGGCACCAACTTAATTCTGCAACAGGCTCTTAGTTCTTCGCCGGCGCTACGTCCAGGACACCTCCAGGCTGACGGTACTCCGCAGGCACCTGTAGTTTCGCTGCGCATGAAGGTAAGTAAAGCTGCGGTGAAGCGCCGCTTCTTGCTCGAAAGGCTCACGGCGGAAGGTTGACGCGTACGCAGTTTCCTACGATTGAAACAGTTGCGGAGAGCGCCTGATTGATGCGAGCAGCCAGGGCCATACTGTCGCCATCATCAGTGCAAATGAGTATACCCGAGTGCGCGGAGGATTGCCGGTGCAGTCGGATAAAATCGCGGCGGTTGAACGTCAGTACTGCCCTGCCATCGGCAGTGGCGTCGGCCAGAACGGTGGGATCGTCTCGCCGTCGACGACCGGCTTCCTGTACCGTGAGAACGTCATGACCCAGACGGCGCAGCTCTACCACTGCACCGAAGTCGAAGTTTTCATCCGCATAAAGTAGCGTCATCCGCAGTCAATCCTTCCCGGAAGTCGTCAAGACCGCTTTCAAGGCCTCCCGACTCAGCGGGGGTTCAAAGGCGTTGCGGATGTCTTCGTCATTGACGCCGAGTTGCCGGCCGCGTCGAACCAGTTCAACACGGGCTTCCCCATCTTCCGAGCTCACCATGCAAGCTTCGTTCTCCCACAAAGCGCGTTCAATCTCGTCAACATGAGCGTCTGCGTATTCCCAGGCGGAGGCCAAGTCGCTTTCTGTTAGTCCCGGCAGGGAGCCGAGAATGTCGGCATCGGAGCGGCCTGAACGTCGACGCTCGACCAGCCCCCATACGGGGATGCGTGTGTCGCGGATGCAAGCGTCTCCGCCACAGCGTCCCGGCTTCCTGGTAATCCAACTGGCGGTTGTCATCGTCATCGATCACTCTCCTGAATGGCACTTTGCACTTTACTCCACGTTCTTCGACAGACACAACCCATCCCCACAATGGTTTAGACTACCATCTGGAATCTCTGCGTTAAAGATTGACGAAAAGGGAGCGTCAGAAGTGCAGCGGTTTCCGGTCGCAGTTGCTCCCGGCTCGCCAGGAAATTGAACAGTCGCTGATAGTAGAACGGGAGTCGAGCGCTTCCGACGGGACTTGAACCCGCAATTTCCACCGTGACAGGGTGGCGGCCTGGCCAGTTAGCCCACGGAAGCAGTGAGAAGTTGCGGGAGCCGGAATCGAACCGGCCTCGGACGGCTTATGAGACCGTGCTGGATGCCACTCCAGTCCACCCCGCAGTTGAGAGCGTCCGGCGGGAGTTGAACCCGCGCGTCGGCCATGGCAAGGCCGCAGGCTGCCAAACTACATCACGGACGCTTTTGTCAATCGGCCCGGCAGGAGTTGAACCTGCACTTCGACGTTTTCAGAGTCGAGTGCAAACCGCTACACCACAGGCCGCCATTCTCGTTCCAACGGAAGTTAGACGCCGAACGGCGCCGAAGGTTCGCGCGCAGCTCGTTTACGTTTCGCGCGAAGAACGCGCGAAACGTAAACAGGTCTCTAGCGCTGGAGAATGTCGGGCCGAATAAGCTCGGCGCCCTGAATGCGTATGCGCTTGAGCGGCCAGGATTCGCTCGGGGTGATGGGCTTGGGGCCTTGCTCGGTCACGAGGAACGTGTCGCAGCTCTCGGCACAGCCGGCACTGGCGTGCCAGGTGACGGCCATGCCGGACTCGAACAGTTCTTCCGTTTGAGACGTGATTGCCAGCTCGACCGCACAGCGGCCGGTGAGATGGCCTTGCGGACAGAGGAGCCATTCGTGTTCGCAGCCGCTCAACAGGTAGATGCGGCGAGCAGCGGCCAGGATTTCGCGCGGCACCGCATCCGGCCAGGTCGAGGCCAGGAAACTCGCGCTCACCCGGCAGACGGCGTTGTGATCGCGGCGCAGGTCTTCTTCGACCGCACCAAAGTGGACCGTGCGGCCGGCCGTCACCGTCAGGCCGTACTTGCGGGCCGTCGTCGTCAGCAGCGCGTACTTGCGAATCGGCGTGCCGGTGAAACTGTAGTGCCGATAGAGGCGCGACCGGCCGTCCGCCGCGACGCCGACGTTCAGCGGAATGACGCCGCGGTGCATGAGGCGGTGGCTGAGCTGGCCGGCGACCTCGCGTTCCGTGTCGTTGACCTGCAAGGTGCGGCAGGTCGCTTCCAGCGCGTGAGCGACAACCTGGCCGAGAGCGCGGTGGCAAGCCTGCTCGTAAGGCGTCAGGAGGAGGCGGAGTCGCCGCAGCGGCTCCACGACCAGTTGGGTGCCTTGCAACAACCGATCGCAGGCGACGCGGCGATTCTGACACAGGTCCGACAGCAGCTGGTCGCGGCCGAGGTGCCACGGCCATTCCTTCAATTGAAAGCCCAGGCCGTCCAGTTCCTCGTCGAAGAGGCGCTGCGAATCGACATTGCTGGCGATCAGCCAGCGCGCGTCGCCGTTGCAGTAAACGGCCGCGTAAGTCGCGGGGTCGGGCAATCCGCGCGGCGTGAGACCGCTGGTCAGCCAGGCCACGTTCTCCGGCTCCAGCAGTA
>JBBQPD010000109.1:0-11159 GCA_038331535.1 Gemmatales bacterium
CACGGTCGCGGCTCGTAAATAGCCCTCGTTACTTCTCCGACGGCTTCTCGCTGACGAACTTCTGAACGCGATACGTCTCGGCGTGCGTCTTCAGCCATTTCTTGGCCTCTTCCGGGAACACTTTGAAGTCCGTCGGCTGGACCCAGTCGGTTTTATTCGGGAGGCGATTGAACATCATCTGCGGGTTCATCATGGAAAATCCCGGACCATTGTTGGTCCAGTCGGCATCGGCGAGAGCGAGGAGGATTTTCTTGCTCTCCTCGGCGCCGATCGGCTCCGTCTTCGGCTGGCCGACCGTTCCGGGCGCGATTTTCTGATAGCGCGTCAGCACCAGCGCGGCGGTGAGAAAACGATCCTCAGCCTCCTTGGACTCGAAACCGGCCTTGGGATCGGACAGCAGCTTCGCCGCCTTCTTGATCGTCTCCATCTCCTTGGCGAAGCCGGGGTTGTCCTTCTTGCTGATGACGTCGTAGTACGCCGGCAGCGTGAAGAACGGCTCGTCAGCATGCTTGGTGAGGAACAGACAGGCTTCCTGGTCCAGGTTCAAATTCGCCGTCGGATAGCGGCGCAGCGGCGGGCGGATGGCAGGGCCGGGGCCAGGAACGGGAACGGGTTTCGGCACGATGAAGCCGACGCGCACGGTGGTCAGACCGTTGGCGCCGACCAGCGCCTCGTCGATCTTGACGACGGCGATGGTGTACTCGCCTTTTTCCTTGTCGCCGGGAAAGCGGGCGGCCATGACGGTCTTGGCCTCGATGCTCGTCACTTTGCCGATGACGACGGCGTCGGCCGTGGCCACACGCTGCGCGCCAGGCGGCGGAGCGATCATCAACGCCTTCGCCGACGCGGCCAACGCCAAAGCGATCAGGCAGGACAGGCCCATAAATTTCTTGAGGTTCATGTACAGGCTCCTGGGAATGGTTAACTTCTTACCGCTGAGTTCTTGCTGAGAGCTGACAGCTACTAGCTGTCAGCTCTCAGCAAAACTGGGTTTGAGACCCGCTGCGGCTTGGCTGCGTTCAGTTATCTGCGAGCGCTTGACAAACCGAGTGCTTGCGGCGAAACGAATTGTCAGTCCACGAACCGCTGGATGCGGTACTTCTCGGCATTATCCTTGAGCCAGGCCTTCGCCGCTCCTGGGAGTTCCTTGAAGTCGGCGGGCTGTTTCCAGCCGAACTTCTCCTTTTCCGGCAGCAGGGTAAAGAGGCGCTGTGGGTTGATCGGCGCCCGATAATCCTCGACGCTCCAGTCGGCGTCCGCGAGGGCCAGAAGGATCAGCTTGCTTTGCGCGGCATCGATTGCTTCCTGTTTGACCGAAGTCGGAGTGCGATAGCGGGTGAGCAGCAGCGCGGCGGTCAGGGCGCGCGACTCGACGTCCTTCGCTTGCAAGCTGGCGTCGGGATCTTGCAACAGTTTACCGCACTTCCGCGCCAGTTCCACGTCCTGCTTGAACTGGCCGCTCTCCTTCGGCAGAACGTCGTAATAGTTGCGCGTGACGAAGAAAGACTCCTTCGGCTGCTGATTGAGGAAGAAGCAGGCCTCCTGCCCGACTTTCAGGTTCAGGTGCGGGAAACGGCGATTTTCGCCAGCAATATACGCGACGCGGACGTGGGTCAGCCCTTTGGCCCCGTAGAGACAATCCTCGACCTGGACGATGGCGATGCTGTACTCGTTGCCATCGATCTGCACCGACTTGTTCTCGACGCTGGTGACCTTGCCCACGACGACGGCGGCGGCGCGCGCGACCCGTTCTGGGACGGGCGGCGGGGGGGCAACCTTGGCGAGCACCGCCGGAACAAACAGCGCTAACCCGGCGAGAACGGCGAACACATAGCGAAACGAAGACTTCATGACGGATTCTCCCTTCTGACATTTGGCAACGTCTATCAGACGACAAAGGGACGTTGACGGATTTGCGAGTCGAGCAGGCAAGGTGATTATATGAACTCGACGAGCCGCGACCTTGAGGAAGCGCTCCGCTCGTAACGGACTTTTCAGAGATTATTTCCCCTTCGATTCGCTTTTTCTCTCGCACGGTCCGCTGCCTTTGGTAAGCTGCCTAGATAAAAAGTGCGCCGCCCGCGTGTCCCGCGGAGGGTCCAGAGGACGGCCGCGCTCAAACCAAAGGGATTAAATCCATGGCGGACTGGCGTAGAGTGACGATCATGACCTTCCTCGCCGACGGGGTGCAAAACCTCGGCGAAAAGCTGAAGGCGCTGAAGAAAGAACTACTGGAAGACGAGGTGCTCGATGAGCAAGAGATCAAGTTCCTGACCGATCTGCGCACCAATGCCCACAAGCGGGCCAAGTCCAAAAAGGCGACTCTGGACCCGGCGTTCGACGCCATGTTCTTCAAACTGCTTTACGACCAGCTGATGATCGACGGCCAGATTGACAAGGAAGAGGCCGGCTGGCTGCGCGAGGTGCTGTTCGCCGACGGCAAGATCGACGCCCAGGAGAAGGCTTTCCTGCAAAAACTGAAGAAGGCCGCCAAGAACAAAACGAGTCCTGAGTTCGACAAGCTCTACGAAGAGTGCATGGCCGCGAAGCGGTGATGAGCCTGAGCGGCTTGCCGTTGCGCGCAACGGCAAGCTGCTCACGCCGACAATCCGTAGTCGCGCAACGTCTGCGCCAGCCGCATTTCTCCCGCGCTTTCGAGGGGCCACAACGGCAGCCGCAGCTCGCCGGTGCCGCGGCCCAGCAGCTTCATCGCCGCCTTGAGCGGGATCGGGTTCGTGGCGAGCGACAGCATATCGCGGCAAAGCATGAACAATTTCCGGTGCCAGCGGACGGCCTCCGTCATATTTCCGGCGGCGAACGCGGCGAGCAACGCCTTCATGTCGCGCGGCACGATGTTGCCGACCACCGAGACCACTCCGCAACCACCCACGCTGAGTAGCGGCAGCGTCAGGCTGTCGTCGCCGCTCAGGATGCCGATGTCGCACAGCGACGCGATGTGCGACGCCTGGTCGAGCGAGCCGGTCGCCTCCTTGACGGCCACGATGCTCGGAACCTCTGCCAGGCGGGCGATCGTCTCCGGCAGCATGTTCGAGCCGGTGCGGCCGGGGATGTTGTACAACACGATCGGCAGGTCGGGTACCGCCTCCGCGACGGCGGCGAAGTGGCGGAAATAGCCCTCCTGCGTCGGCTTGTTGTAATATGGCCCGACCATGAGGGCGCCGGCCGCCCCGGCCCTTTTCGCGAACTTGGTGAGGCGGATCGCCTCGCGCGTGCTGTTTGAGCCGGTGCCCGGCATGACCTTGATGCGGCCGCGCGCCTGCTCGACGACGGCGGCGATGACGCGCTCGTGTTCCTCGTGATCGAGCGTCGGCGATTCGCCCGTGGTGCCGACCGGCGCCAAACAATCGGTGCCCTGTTCGACGTGCCAATCGACGAGCCGGCGCAGGTCGGGGTAATCGACCTCGCCGTTGCGGAAGGGCGTGACCAGGGCCACCGTCAGCCCGGCGAACATCTCTCCCTTGGTCCGATTCATGATCGCGCTCTCTTCGGGACGAATTCCGTGACACCTTGTTGTATCGCGCCCGCCGCGGCGTGGCGAGCGGATCGGCTTGCCGTTTCGCGAATCGCCGACCTGCTACAATTCCAGCAGCCGCCACAATCCGCCGGATGATTCCATGTCCTCGAAATCAGCGCCGCCGTTCCGCACCAATCCCTCGGCGATCGCGCGCTACTTCTTCCACGACTGCGAGCGTTTCCTCTTCTACCGCTCCGCGACGCCGGAGCATCGCAAGCGCCTCGGCTTGCCGGAGCCGGCGTTCGACGGCAGCCCGCTGGTCGAGGCGGTGCTGCAAAGCGGACACCGCTGGGAACGCGAGGTAATCGAAAAACTGCTGCGCGGGCGCGTCGTCGTCGCGCCGGGCAGCGGCGAGCTGCACACCCGCCGGCTGACGATGGCCGAGACGCTGCGCCGCCTCCGCACCGAGCCAACCGGGCGCTACCTGTATCAGCCAACCCTGTCGCCGCCGCGCGGCTTCTACGACGTCTATGGCATCGATCCGAAAGTGGTCGCGATCAGCGACAACCATCCGGACCTGATCGAGATTCTTCCCGGCGAGGGAGGCGGTCGGCTGCTGCGCGTCATCGACCTCAAGCGCGGCGAGTCGTTGAAGCTGACGCACCGGGTTCAGATCCTCTTCTACGCCCTGGAGCTGCAAGCGCTCCTGGACGAGTCCAGCATCCCCAATGCGCGCGTGGACCTCGGCCGCGGCGCCGTGTGGCTCGGCCAGCAGCCGGAACCGGAAGTGTTCGACCTCGGCGCCTTCCGGCCGCATCTCGAACGCTTTTTGCGACATGGGTTGACGCGCGTCCTCGCGGGCAAACCGGGCGACGCACACTGGCACCTCTATGAGCGCTGCGAATGGTGCGAGTTCTTCGACCACTGTCGCGATGAGATGCGCCGCACCGACGACGTGTCGCGCCTGGTGCAGCTGACGCCCTACGGCAAGCGGCATCTGCGCGACGAGGCTCACGTGCGGACGGTCGGCGAGTTGGGCACCTTTCTGCGGCGCGCTGATGCCGACGAGGTGCTGGATCGCTGCGCTTCGCTGGCCGGTCAACGGCACCGCCTCGCCGTGCGCGTCGCCGCGCTCTCCTCCGCCGAGCCGCAGCTGCACGGCGGGTTTTCGCCTGATTTGCCGCGCGGCGAAAACGTCGCGCTGTTTCTGACGTTGCAGCGCGAGCCGCTCGGCCAGTCGGTCTATCTCGCCGGCGTCCTCGTGAACGCGCGTGAAGAAATCCGCCAGGATCTCCTCTCCCCTGCCGTCGCGAAACGACTCACGGACGAGGCGGGCAAGAACCGTCCCGCCGTGTGGCTCGCCGAGCGCCCGGCGGACGTGCCATCGGTGCGCCGCGGCCTCATCACGCTGCTGGACGATCTTTTTCAGCGCTTGCAGCGCTACAATGCCGCCCGACCCGAGTGGAAGGACCAGCTCACCCTGCAAGCTTATGTCCACACAGAGGAGGAGCGGGCGCTGCTCTTCGCCACCCTTCTCGAAGCGCTGAAGGAGCCAGACCTCGCCGAGCGGGCGATGACGCTGCTATTCCATTTCCAGGGGCCGGAATTGTTGCATGCCGACCGGCACCCGACCAGCGAAGTTGCGTACCCAATCGTCGTGCTGCTCAACGCCGTCAGCCGGTTGTTGGCCCTGCCGGTCGAAGTGAGCTATACCTTGCCGGAAATGCTGGCGGCGCTCGGCAGCTCCTTCGCGTATCGGCGGCGCGACTACTACCATTTCCCGCTCGGCCACGGTTTGCGCGCCGAGGCGCTGCACGCGGCCTGGTATCAGGGCAAGGTCGAAAACCTCGATGAGATTCGCCGGCAGGCGTCGCTCTACCTGTTCGCACAGGCGGCCTTGCTGCGCGGCGTGCGCGAGCGGGCCGCGGCGCACCTGTTCGCCTGGCCGCCGCGTTTCGCGCTGCCGAGTGGTGCAGGCATCCGCCACCCCCTGCTCTCGCGCCTGGCGTTTTTCGCCCGCTACGAAAGCCTGCTGGGCTGCCTGGCGATCCGCGAGGTCCGCGCCGAGGCCCGCGCCACCCAGGTGTTGCTCGGCCAGGTGATCGAGCTGGAAGCGCTCGACGCCGAGACGATGCGCGTCGTCGGCCCGCTGCCGGTGCCGCCGGAGGCGACCGGCTTTCCCGCCTGGCTGCTGGTGCGCGACGACGAGGACGGCCGCCGTGCCCAGGTCGAATATGCCGACTACTGGTATCGCAACAAGTTCCACGGCGGCTCGGCGCACGCCCATCGGGCGATAGTCGGCATCAGGGACGTTCGCTCCGTTGCTGACGACATGCAATTGAAGTTGAGTTACGGCCAGGCGTTCAAAGGATCGTCGCCGCGCCGAGGCGAGCGCTTCTTGCTCTACCAGCGCTTCACCGATTTCACCACGGATCGCGTCGTGAAGTTCCTCGAAGAGGAGGACCAGATTCGCGGCGAACCGGACGCCGACGAGGGGCTATTCTTGCGCTTGCTGCGGCGGCCGGAAGACGCGGCCTCAGCCCTGCCATTGTCCACGAAGGTGGGTACGGCAGCGGAGCGCGGCGCGGACGGCTTCGGCTTCACTCCCAGTCAGCGCACGGCTTTCGATCGAATCTGCCGCCAGCGCGTCACCGCCGTTTGGGGGCCGCCGGGCACGGGAAAAACGCACTTCCTCGCCACGACCATCGTTGGGCTTGCCGCCGCCCACGCCGCTGCCGGCAAACCGTTCCGCGTGCTCGTTACGGCCTTCACGCACGCCGCCATCGAGAATTTGCTGCGCAAGCTCGGCGACCGAGTGCGTGAACTGCGCCCCGCACGTCTCGATTTGCGACTCGCCAAGGCGAAATACTGGCAATCGGCCATCGCAGATGTTCCCGTATTCGAGGAAGACGCACTCGGCGACTGGCTGGCGGACCACGATCACGCGGTGCTTGGGGCGACCGTCTACACCTGTTTGAAGAAGCGCGCCGAACTGCCGGAGTTCGATCTCGTGGTTATCGATGAGGCGTCGCAGGTGCGCGTGCCCGAAGCGGCCGTGGCGGCGGCGTTCGTGGCCGACAATGGCCGTCTCGTCCTGGCCGGCGATCACTTTCAGCTGCCGCCCATCGTCGCTGGAACTTATCCCGAACCGCCAGCGGACGAACCGGCGTTGCATCGTTCGATCTTCGAGGCAGTTGGTGCGCGTCCTCTGGCGAGCGGGGGGCGTCAGCCCCCCGGTGCTCCTCAACAGGGGGCTGACGCCCCCCGCTCGCCAGGTATCATGTGCCAGCTGCTCGAAAACTTCCGCATGAACGACGTGCTGACCGGCTACGCAGCGCGCCTGTTGTACGGGCCGGGTTATCGCTGTGTCGATGAGAGCGTGGCCCGGCGGCGGCTTAACTTCAAGGGCAAGCGCGGCCTCGATCCGCTCATCAAAGCCTGTCTTGATCCCGCGTATCCGTTGGTTGTCCTCGTCCTCGATGGCATTCGGTCGTCGCGCGCCAACCCGGTCGAAGCGGACCTTGTCGCCGAGTTGGTGACCGCGCTCCGCGACGGCCTGCGCGACGCGAGCGGCCGGCCTTACGACGACGCGGCGTTCTTCCGTTCCGGCGTCTTCGTCGTCAGTCCTCACCATGCGCAGATCACGGCCATCAAGAAGGAGCTGGCAAAGCGGCGCGCCTGGACCGTCGCGCCGTTCGTGGACACGGTGGACAAGATGCAGGGGCAGGAAGCCGACGCCGTCGTGGTCAGTTATGGCGTCTCCGATCCGGAGTTTGCGTTGCACGAGGCGGAGTTCATCTACGGAATGAATCGCCTCAACGTGGCGCTGACGCGCGGCCGCTGCAAGAGCATCGTCTGCTTGCCGCGGCCGTTGCTGGAGGCGTCGCCGCAAGTGCTGGACGTGGAACCGGCCGCCGCCGGGCTGGCGTTCATGCGCTTGCTGGTCGAGACGTTGGAGCGAGAGGGAGAGGAGGAGACGTTTGAGGGAGAGGAAGTCGAGGCGCGCGTCTTGCGAGCGCGCTGCCCGCCGAATCTTGCCGGTTGCGGCTTGGCGGGAGTGCCCCGCTAAGCCGCAAGCGGAAGATCGATTCAGTCGGCCATCGCCATCGCCGGAGTGCGGACGACGACGATGCGGTTGCGCAGCTCACGGCCGCCGAGGGCGGGCATCACGGCTTCCTGCGCCATTTGCTTGAGGTAGTAGCTGGCGAGGTGTCCGTAGATGACGACGGCATCGTCGGTCTCTTCCAGCACCAGTTTGCGGAGGGCTGGAATGGTGCTCTGGCGTAGCGCGAGAGCGGCAGACGAGTGAGGCATTGTCGCAGTAGTCATACGAGACGCTCCTTCAGCCAGTGGCGTGGAGACACGGCCGCTGGGGTATTCCACCCCCACCATGCGAACCGTGCGCACATAGTCGGCGACGGGATAATAGCTAGCATGACGGGGCTGACGCTGAATAGAGTTTCGTCGGCCTCGAAAACGAACGCCCCCGAGGTCGGCAGACCGTGGCGGAAGCCTCCGTGAACCCGCTAGCGGGTCATCCCCGATTGGGCACCAGCACCCGGCTCATGCCGACCTTTCGTGCAGGTACGACCCTCATCTATAGGTCGCCCGCACGCTGGTCCTCTCCCAATCGCACCCTCATAGTACGGGGGTCGACAATCACTCGCAATCGAAAAGTGGGAAAGATTTTCGGATTATTTCATGCCCGCCGCGCAACGTATGACGGTTGCCGGTTGTGCGCGGCATAGGTACCCTGCGGAGAAATGCGGCGAAATGCCAGATAATCCCATGCTGACATGCGCTCGGGATGGGAAATTTATGCGTCACGCGCTGACCAGCGTGGTGCAAAGAAACGGCCAATTTCTTCAGCCATCGCTTGCACTTCCATCGGCTGGCGGTGGTCGCCGCCTGTGAACAGTCGCAATTCGACCTGCGGAAACGATGTGGCGGATAACAGGTTCAAACTGTGTTGATAGGGTACGGCGTCGTCTTGCAGGCTGTGAAAGATTAACGCCGGAACCTTCCAGCAGCGCGCCAACTCGTCGGATGGAAAACGCTCGGAATCCTCGACGAGCGCGTAATCGAGTTCTTCCTCGCGGTTGCGTCCGAAGTTGACGGTCCGCATTCGTCCCGAGTGCTTGAAGGCGAGTCGCTCGGCCTCGCTGTAACGCGCCAGGCTGCCGCGGACGAACTCGAAGGCGGGAGCGATGAACGCGGCGGCGGTCACTGTTTCGGGCCGGCGCAGGGCAAACCACGCGGTCGCCCAGCCGCCCATGCTGGAGCCGACCGTGAACAGCTGCCGCACTCCGCGCGCGGCCAGATCGGCATGGATCAGGTCGAGATCTTCAAGGAGTGCGTCGCCGCGCAGGTCGAGGAGTGTGCCGCCGGAGGCGCCGTGGCCGCGGAAGTCGAAGGCCGCGAACGTCCAGCCTCGCCGCATACACATCGCCTCCAGGGCGGCCGCTTTATCGCCGGTGCGGACCGAGGCGAAGCCGTGGACGAACAGCAGCGCCGACGGTCCGACCCTGTCGCCGTGGGAGACGTAGCCGCTCAGTTCACCCCCGCGCGGCAGCGGCAGGCGCGGGAAGTGTTCGTGACGTCCGGTCATGCCTGGTCTTTCGGCGGCGCCGTTCGCAGCGGGTGAAACCGAACGCGTGCGACGCGGATGGTGCTTGGAGACAACGACAACACGGGTTATAAATAGGCAAGAAGTCGTTTCCCAACTACAGCCCGAAGCGCAAGAGACTGTTCTGAAGCGCCGGTTGCTCGCGCTTTCCCGCGCGGAGGTCGCATGCGGGCCCAGTTACTGCCGCTCGATGGCGGGCCGGCCATCGAGATCGTCAAAGACCTGATTGTGGTCGGGCGCAAGGACGAATGCGACCTGCGCCTGGACCACAAGAGCGTCTCGAAGATGCACTGCATCATCGTCAAGACCGACGACCTGCTGTTGCTGCGCGACCTGGGCAGCACGAACGGCACGCGCGTCAACGGCCAGCGCGTTCGTCGCGCCATCTTGCTGCCGAACGATCAGGTCAGCATCGCCAACTACAAGTTTCGAGTCTTCATGGGCCCTGACAACGTGGAACCGCCCGCGGCGGCGCGGCCGGACGAGCACACCCAGCGCATTGATCCCGCCGACGTGGCCGAGTTGCTCCGCAAGGAGAAGGCGCCTGGCGAGAATAATCTTGAGGATTCCGCTGAGCTGCCGTCCATGCCGCTGCAGCGCAACAACCTGCCCGATGTGTATGAGGATGGGGGCGGAAAAGGATAAGATTTGAAACGCCGCTTGCGGCTTAGCGGATTGCTTCCCGCTAAGCCGCAAGCGGCGGAATAACATTACTTCTTCACTTCAAACTCCGCGTCGATCACGTCGTCCTTGCCGCCGCCCTTGGCCGGCTCGGCGCTCGGCGTCGGGCCGCCGCCCTCTTGACCCTGTTGCACGAAGCGCGCCAGCGCCTGCGACGCCGCCTTCAGCTCCGAGGTCGCGTTGCGGATCGCGCCGGCATCCTCACCCTTCATCGCCGTCCGCGCCTTCTCGACCGACGCCTGAATCGGCGCCTTGTCGTTGTCGCCGATCTTGTCGCCGTGTTCCTTCAGCACCTTCTCGATGGCGTAGATCGTGTGCTCCGCTTCGTTGCGGGCGGTGATGACTTCCAGCTTTTGCTTTTCTTCGCCGGCGTGGGCTTCCGCCTCTTTCCGCATGCGCTCCACCTCGGCCTGGTCGAGGCCGCTGGAGCCTTTGATCTCGATCTTGTTCTCGACGTTCGTGTCGAGGTCTTTCGCCTTCACTTCGAGGATGCCGTTGTGGTCGATCGAGAACGTCACTTCGATGCGCGGCTCGCCGCGCGGCGCCCGGCGGATTTCCTTCAGGTCGAACTCGCCGAGTAGACGGTTGCTGGCGCTGCGAGCTAGCTTGCTTTCGCCCTGGAAGACGCTGATCGTCACCGCCGGCTGGTTGTCGCTCGCCGTCGAGAAGGTCTGCTTCGCCTCCTTCGGGATCGACGCATTGCGCTCGATCAGCGGCGTCAGGATGCCGCCCTCGGTCTCGATGCCGAGCGTCAGCGGCGTCACGTCCACCAGCAACACGTCGGACTTGCTGCCGAGCGACAGCTGATGGCCCTGGATGGCGGCGCCGATGGCAACCACTTCATCCGGGTTGACGCCCTTGTGCCCTTCCTTGCCGAAGATGTCGCGCACCAGCCACTGCACCTTCGGCATGCGCGTCATGCCGCCGACGAGGACGATCTCGTCGATCTCCGACGGCTTCATCTTGGCGTCGGACAACGCCTTGAGCACCGGACCGCGGCAACGCTCGATCAGGGGATCGACCAGCTGCTCGAACTTCGAGCGCGTCAGCGACATTTGCAAGTGCTTCGGGCCGCTGGCGTCCGCGGTGATGAACGGCAGATTAATGTCGGTCGATGTCTGACCCGACAAATCCTTCTTCGCGCGTTCGGCGGCTTCCTTCAAGCGCTGCAGCGCCATCTGGTCCTTGCGGAGATCGACGGTGTTTTCCTTCTTGAACTCCTCGGCGATGTAGTCGATCAGCACCTGGTCGAAGTCGTCGCCGCCCAGGTGCGTGTCGCCGTTGACGCCCTCGACCTGGAAGACGCCGTCACCGACGTCGAGGACCGAGATGTCAAACGTGCCGCCGCCGAGGTCGAAGACGGCCACCTTCTCGTTC